>JBOGIZ010000481.1:0-2148 GCA_050747805.1 Vicinamibacterales bacterium
ACTTCATCCACGAGCTTCATCACATCGTCGGGCATCGTGGCGGAGAAGAGCAGCGTCTGGCGCGTCGCTGACGGCGGCAGCGTGGCGCTGATGCGCCTGACGTCGGGCCAGAAGCCCATATCCATCATCCGGTCGGCTTCGTCGAGGACGAACGTATCGACGCGCGAGAAATCGACGGCGCCGTTTCGCTGATGGTCCATCAGCCGTCCGGGCGTCGCCACGACGATGTCGACGCCGGCGCGGAGCGCGCGTTCCTGCGCGTCCATCCCGACGCCGCCGTACACCGCGATGCTGGTGAGATCTGTGTGATACGCGAAGCCCTGGACATCGTCTTCGATCTGCACGCACAGTTCGCGCGTCGGCGCGAGCACGAGCACGCGAGTGCCGCGGGTTTTTTCTGGCGCCGCGGTTCCTTCCGGCGCCTCGCTCGGGCTCGCGTCACTCGCGCGCCCTTCCTCCGGCCCGCTCCGTTCCGCCCGCGTGGTCAATAGTTTGTGCAGGATCGGCAGCACGAACGCGACCGTCTTGCCGGTGCCTGTGTCGGCGCAGCCAATGACGTCGTGTCCGCCGAGCGCGATGGGAATCACCGCGCTCTGGATCGGCGTGGTGCGCTCGAAGCCGCGCACGGTCAGCCCTTCGAGCAAGGACGGCTCGAGGCCGAGCGTGTCGAATGCGACGGGTGACGGATCGTAGGTCGCCTGCGGCCGGTCGGCCGACTGCGTGCGAAGAGACATGTGAGGCCGTCCGCTGTGCGACGAACTTCGCGCGTTCCCGCGTCGTCGACGAGGCCGGCCGGAATGTGTTGTGTGGGAATTCAACGGTAATCAGCGAGCGCGGAAGGTGATGATGCCGCGAACGGGGTCATACGGCGAGACGCCGACGGTGACGCGATCGCCCGGCACGACCTTGATTCGAAAGCGGCGCATGCGTCCGCTCAATTGCGCGAGGACCTCATGCCCCTGGTCGCATTGCACACGGTAGAGCCCGCCGCTATGGACCGCCACGACTGTGCCCTGCACATCAATCAAATCATCCTTGCTCAAATCCTGTCCTTTCTTATCAATAATTGTGCCACATCGCCCCGCCGATCACAAGGCGCGTACGGCGGCTTCCACTTGCGCGGCGAGCGCGGCGTAGTCGTTGCCGGTCAGCGACATAGGCGATCCAAACGCGCAGCGGGCTCGACCGCGCGTTGGAAACCGTGCATCCTTTGGCAGGATATGCTGCAGCCCTTCCAGTTTAACCGGTACGACCGGAACCGCGAGACGGGAGGCGATCATTCCGATGCCATGCTGAAAGCGGTCGATACTGCTGTCCTCGGTCCGCCGGCCTTCCGGATAAATAAGGATGGAGGAGCCGTTCGCGACGAGCTCGCCCATGTAGCGCAGCGTCTGGCGGGTGCCCGCGCCGGTCTGGCTCAGCGGGACGATGTTGAAGAACATCGCCGACAAGTAGTAGTTGAGACTGTTTGTCAGCCAGGCGTGGCGGCCGTAGCGTTCGGGGAAGTAGTGCGCGCTAAAGAACTCGCGCAACGTCGCGGTCGCCACGCGGTATCGCCACCGCGCCGGCAGCGAATCGAGAATGACCGGGGTGTCGAAGTGGCTCTGGTGATTGGCCGCGAAAATCACGGGTCCGTCGACGTTTGCCAGATGCTCGAGACCTTCGACGGTGACGACCGCGAAGATGCGGCCGAGCGGGAGGATCCACGTGGGAAGGCTCACGCGGCGCAACGCGCGCGCGACCAGGCTTTGATTCCAAGAGGGAAACGAGAGCCGGTCGCCTTCCGCCGTCGCTCCGAGGTGCCAGGCGCCTGTCCCGGGTACGGCCCCTGTTTGTTCCGGGGCTGATCCCGCGACCAGCCCCTCGAGATCGGCGACGGTCGCGGCGCTCGCGAAAGACGCTTCGTCGATCGTGGCTTGAAACGCCTCCTCGAGCGCCATCATGAGCTCGACGCGCTCCAGCGAACTCAGGCCCAACTCGTCGGTCGTCGTCGCCGGCTCGATCGTGCGGCCGGGCGCGAACCGCGCGAGGATGGCGCCGACGCTGCGGCTGCCCGATTTCACCGGAAGCGTCGCGCTCGACGGACCGCGCTGACCTACGAGCCAGGCGCGCAGCTCGCGTCGTTTCAGTTTGCGCGTGCCTTCGGTG
>JBOGIZ010000482.1:0-3364 GCA_050747805.1 Vicinamibacterales bacterium
GCGCGGCGCGGCGGACCCTCGGCGCTCTCTGCTCTCGGCGCCCTTTGCGAGAGATCCGTCCGTCACCTTTGCGGCCTCCGCCCCGGCTACACTGTGCCCATGTCACATGACCTCACCCGCCGCGACCTTCTCAAGACCATCGGCGTCACGGGAGCGCTGGTGCCCCTCGCCGGTGCCGTGCGCACGCCGAGATCATCGCAGTCCGCCGCCGCTCCGGCGCAGCAGCCCGACGGGACGATCGAACCCCTGGTTTCGACCTCCGAGGTGTTCATCCCGCCGCGCGGCCGGTCGTTCATGAAATTCAGCTACGACTTCCCCGAGCCGTCGGTCCAGTTCGGCCCGTATCGCTTCGGGTTCCGCGTGTTCACCTACGAGAACGTGTACGGCCTCGACCGGGACGCGATGACGGCGTCGGTCGACGGCGACCGTCTCGAGCTGACATGCACCCGCTTGGTCTGGGCCGGCGGCCAGCAGAGCGCCGATGGATCGCTGCGGGTCATGTTCACGCGCGACGGCGACGTCATCGAATGGCAGGCGACGGCGAGGATGGATCAGCCCATCAAGTCGGTCACCGCGGTGATTCGCGGCGTGCCGCGCGGGCAGATCTCGGCGGCGGGCGGGCAGCCGACCGATCCGCGCGACAGCGAGC
Source organism: Vicinamibacterales bacterium (assembly GCA_050747805.1). GTDB lineage: Bacteria > Acidobacteriota > Vicinamibacteria > Vicinamibacterales > 2-12-FULL-66-21 > JAICSD01. The sequence continues at coordinate 650 of JBOGIZ010000482.1, forward strand.
TGCTCTTCGGGTATCCGTTCTCGGCCGGCGATCTGAATTCGGCCGCGGGTCTGACGACGCCGCTCGTCGCGGTCGAGCAGCCGGACGGCTCGTGCACGTTCATCTCGTCGCGCGACACGCGCGTGCGCGCGAAGCGCGTATATCTACAGCCCGGCGACGCGGGCTATCGGGCCGAGGCCATCTTCGAAAGCGAGGGATGGCTTCGCAACAACGTGCTGGAAGTACCGCCCTGGCGCGTGGGACGCGCGGCGAATCTGGCGGCCGCCACCGCCGATCATTATGCCTTCATCGAAACGGCATTCCGGATCCCGGCGTTCGCGACGCGCCCCGACGCGCCCGACTGGATGAAGGGCATGGCGCTCGCGCTGACGCTGCACGGCATGCACTACACCGGCTACATCTTCAACGACTACGCGCGCATGATCGAGATCCTCCACTGGATCGCGACCCGGATTCCGCCCGATCGCGTGCTCGCGTTCGTCGCGGCCTGGGACGGCCGCTATTACTGGAACTACCCGATCTACAAACCCGACCGCCGCATGGGCGGCGATCAGGGCTTCCGCGCGCTCATGCTGGAAGGCCGCCAGCTTGGTTTTCACATGATGCCGATGTTCGGCACGAACGCGGCGAACACGAAACTGCCGAACTGGCCGGGAATCGCCGCCGCCGCCACCGCGAAGATCGATGGCGATCCGATGCCGCTCAACTGGGTGGACTGGGACAACGATCGCCACATGGACGGCTGGCTCGCGTACATGAATCCCGGCGTGGACGCCTGGCGCACGTGGCTGCACGACCGCATCGCCGACGTGATCGAGCGCTTCGAGCCCGATGCCTACTTCCTCGATATCGTCGGCGGCTGGACGAACAACACCAAGGCGGATATGCACGAGGGGACGCGGCGGATGATTCTCAGTCTGCGCTCGCAGTACCCGCAGGTCGCCGTCGTCGGCGAGATGCACTACGATGCGCTGCTCGAATTCATCCCGATGTTTCACGCAGGACCCGGGTCGCCCGCGGTACAGAAGTACGCGCACTTCTTCCAGCACCTGAGCCATCCGGCGCCGGGCCGCGGCAGCTCGGGCGTGCACGAGTCCGGCTTCGGCCGCTGGGACGAGCGCACACTCTCATTGACGCCGACACAGATCCCGACGCTCAATATCGTCGACGACACGTTCGACAAATACCGCGCCGAGATGGACGCGGTGATTCAGGAGGCGAGGAGGAGAGCGGGAATCTGAAGAAATTGGTGAGTTGGTGAATTGGTGATCTGGTGAATTGAATTGGCGAATGGGTGAATTAGTGAATTGCTGAATCGGTGAATTGGTTCGGATATCGCAAAGCTCCTGAATCGATCGCGGGCCGATAATTCACGAACTCAATTCACTAAGTCACCGATTCACCAATTCAACTCACAAGATCACCAATTCACCAACTCACCAATTGTCTCCGGTTCTGTCGTCTCGCGCGTTTCACCAACTAAACGTAAACACTGTCCGTGAGTTGTACGCCACTCCTGGCCGCAGAATCGTTGATGGAAAATTTGCGTGGTTCGGGGAGTCTGGGAAATGCTGGGTCTCGAGGCAGAGCGCACCGCGGTGCGCGTAGACGTGGCCGCTCCTGCCTTTGATCGTGCCGTCGAGGAAATTGCCTGAGTAGAACTGCAGTCCCGGCTCGGTCGTCGAGACCTCCATGGTTCGGCCGCTCTTCGGATCGTGAAGCCGCGCGGCGAACTGCAGGCCGCCGCCGGCGCGATTCAGCACCCAGTTGTGATCGTAGCCCTTGCCGTTCTTCAGCTGCTGATTGTCATCGTCGATGCGCGCGCCGATGGCGGTGGCCTGCCGGAAGTCGAACGGCGTCCCGCCGACCGGCGCGATCTCGCCGGTGGGGATCGACGTGGCGTCGATCGGCGTGTACCGGTCTGCGTTGATCGTGAGCTGTTCGCCGAGGATGTCGCCCGAGCCTTCGCCTGCGAGATTGAAGTAGCTGTGGTTGGTCAGATTGATCGGCGTCGCCTTGTCAGTCGTCGCGTGATACTCGACGATGCGCGCGTTGTCGTCGGTCAAGGTGTAGGTCACGCGCACACTGAGCGTGCCGGGATAGCCCTCCTCGCCGTCCGGACTGACGCGCGAGAAGGCGACCGACGCGCGGCCCTCGCCCATGTCGGTCTGCATGTTCCACATCCGCTTGTCGAACCCGCGGTTGCCCCCGTGGAGGTGGTTGGGGCCGTCGTTGGTCGCGAGCGTGTAGGGTTTGCCGTCGAGCGTGAACTTCCCTTTCGCGATCCGGTTCGCATAGCGCCCGACAATCGCGCCGAAATACGGAGGCGGCGGCGTCTGGAGGTAGCCGGCCGGAGAATCGAATCCGAGCACGATGTCGGTCAGGGCGCCCGCCTTGTCCGGCACCTTCAGCGACATGATAATGCCGCCGTAATTGATGGCCGTCACCTCGATCCCGTGCGCGTTGGTGAGCACGGCACGTTCGATCGGCCGCCCTTCGAACATCACGCCCGTCTTCGCGCGCGTCACGGTCGCTCCTTTGTTGGGCGCCGTCGGCGCCTGCCGCTGCGAGGCGCTCAATACGGTTCCGGCCGCGCACGCGAGAATCGTCATCCACCTCAGAGTCGTCAACATCTCTACAACCTACCTCATAATGGCCACCCGCCGCGCGCGAACGAGCGCCGCGCGCGAGCCACCGGAGCGGAGGGAGCCGGGC
>JBOGIZ010000483.1:0-3609 GCA_050747805.1 Vicinamibacterales bacterium
TAGCGCGCGTTCTCGCGGCGCGCCGCCATGTCATCGACGAGCGCGGCGTCGCGTCCCCACAGCCGCGCCTCATGGCCGACGCGCTGCGCGTGAACCGCGAGGGCGGTCCCCCAACTGCCCGCGCCAAGAATGGCGATGCGCCCCACCTCTTGAGAGTACATCACGGCGTCGGGCCGTGCAGCGAAGCGTCAGGCGAGCGGCACGGACGCGAGCGCTTCGTACCGCGCTCCGTGCTGAGACAGATGACTGCGAAAGATGACCGCGCGATCGATTCGCGAGGGCGCGGGCGGCACGGGTACCCCGTCGAGTTTCTCCCGAATCGCCGCTGGACGACCGCTGACGCGCTTCACCCGCGCCAGGGTCAGATGGGGGCTGTAGGGACGGTCCTCAGCCTTGAACCCTGCGGCGGCGAGACGCCGGTTGAACTCATGGTGCATCTCGGCGAGAGACGGCAGCCCTGACCGAAGGCCAATCCAGATCACCCGCACGGTGCCGCTCGCCGGGAACACTCCGCATCGCTCGAGAGCGATGTCGAACGGCGGCACCTGAACGGGCGCAACGAGTCTCGTCAGGAGCATCGGTACGCGATCATCATCGACGTGGCCGATGAATCGCACCGTAAGGTGCATGTCCCGCGGATCCACCCAGCGTGCGTCGATCGCGCGAACGAGCCTGCGCCGGATGCGTTCGGCCGCCTCAGCCGCCGCCTGGCGCATCCGCTCAGAGATGCCGACCCCGACGAACAACCGCATCTACCGCACTCCGCCGCACTCCGCACCCCGCACTCCGCACTCCGCTACGACAGCATCCGTCGCACGCGGTCGAGCGCCGTCTGCGAGAAGTTGTATTTGAGCTGTGCCCGGCCGCCCGGAAGCGTGTGCGTCCGCACGAATGGAGACTCTCCGGGCACGAGCACCGCGATCGCGACCGTGCCGACGGGTTTTTCGGGACTCCCGCCGCCTGGTCCGGCGATCCCCGTAATGCCGACCGCGACGTCGGCGCCCGTCGTCGCCCGCACGCCCTCGGCCATCGCCATGGCCACCGGATCGCTCACCGCTCCGTGGCGATCGAGGAGATCCTGACCGACGCCGAGGAGCCGCGTCTTGATCTCATTTGCGTACGCGACCACACCTCCGCGCACGTATTCCGAGCTGCCGGGGACGTCCGTGAGCCTCGACATGAACAAACCGCCCGTGCAGGATTCGGCGGCCGCGATCGTGTAGCGGCGAGCCCGCAGCAGACCGCCGACAACCTCTTCGAGATGCCGCCCATCGGTGCTGTAGACATCGTCGCCAAGGGCAGCGGCGAGTGCGTCGGTTGCCTGCGCAAGCGCGGCGCGCGCCCGTTCCGGGTCCGCGTCCCGCCGCGTAAGGTGCAGTTCGATTTGACCCGGTGACGCAAGAATCGTCGTCGTGATGGGCGGCGTCTCGTCGCGCCAGCGCGAATAGATCGGCTGGACAATCTCTTCGACATGCGATTCTGAACGTCCGGCGACGAAAAGGCTTGCGCTAAATAATCGGTCGCTGCCAACTTCGGCCCGAAGCGGGCCGTCGGCGAGCGCGTCAAATATCGGCTGCACCTCGCGCGGCGGCCCGGGGAGCAGCACGATCCATCGCGCTTCGGGCGCGTTGCGCCGGATGAGAAGGCCGGGGGCGGTGCCGTTCGGGTTCGCGAGCACGGCGGCACCGTGCGGCACCTGCGCCTGCCGCAGATTGACGTCGGGCATCGTCATCCCGCGCTTCGCGAACCGCGCGCGGATACCCTCGACGATTCGGGAATCGATCTCGAGCGGCAGCCCGAGCACGCCCGCCACGACGTCGCGCGTCAGGTCGTCGTCGGTCGGTCCGAGCCCGCCGGTCAGCACGACGATGTCCGACCTCGTCAGCGTCTGCCGAAAGACAGCGGCAAGATCTTCGCGGTCATCGCCAACGACGCTCTTGAATCGGAGCTCGATCCCGAGCGCGGAGAAGCGGCGCGAGAGATACAGAGAGTTGGTGTCGAGACGCTCGGCGCCGAGCAGCTCCGAGCCCACGGCGATGACTTCAGCCGTGCGGAGAGGCCTATCGTTCAGTGAATCCACGACGGAAGCGCCCACATGATGAGCCGCAGGACGAGATTGGCGTACACGCCAGCCATCGCGTCATCCGCCATGATGCCAACGCCGCCGTGAAAATGCTCGAAACGATTCGCCGGCCACGGCTTGATGACGTCGAACACGCGGAACAGGAAAAAGCCGGCGAGCGCGGCGGACCAGCCAGCATGGACGAACGCCAGTGTCACGAGCATTCCGAGCACTTCGTCGATGACGACCGCTCCAGGGTCGGTCGTGCCGAAGTAGCGCTCGGCGTGAGTTGCGGCCCAGGTGCCGATGACGAACGTTCCGACGATGAAGGCCGCCTCGACGGCTCCCGAATGCGTCCATGCGACCAGCGCGTAGACAGCGAGCCCGGCGGCCGAGCCGACGGTGCCCGGCGCAATGGGAAAGTAGCCGCCATACGCGACCGTCGCAAGAAAAACGGCGAGACGAATCACGCTTTGACGACGCGCGTATCGGCGAGACGATCGTGGAGCGCCCGGCGCTCGCGGCCGACGAACGCGGGCACGAATCCCAGACCAGCCGGGAGCGCGGACAGAAGATAGCCGACGGTGCGCAGCGTCGACTGGCCGAACGACACGCGCTCTGACGGCGGCGCGGCAGGATCGGCCGGCACGACGCGTGTTCCCGCGGCCATTTTCCCGAGCGTCTGGCCGCCGGCCGCGACAAACGTGGCGATATATCCGCCATTGAGCAGCACGAGGAACGAAAGAAGCGGCGCGAACGGAAGCTGCAGGATCTGCCGCGGCGGCAGGTCGCAGATTTTCAGGGTGAAGTAGACGACAGCGGCATCAATCCCCGCAATCAGCGCCAGATCGATGGCCGCCCCGGTAAATCGTGCCCCGACAGGCGCCGATTGGCCGGGTTCCGCGTGTGGATCCTGCGCCGGAGCCTGCGACTGCGGACGGACAATCGGGATCTCCGCCGTATCGAGCGCGAGGCGCGGCTCTTCCGGCCGTGGAGCGCGCGCCGAGGCCGGCTCGCGGCGCGGACGCGGCGTCGGTGTGGATCGCCGAACGGCCAAGGGCGCGCGCGGGATCGCGCCTGGCGTCACCAGCGGGGTGTCGAGATCCGCGCCAGTCTTGACGAAGAGCGGCAGCGTCGGCGTTTCACGCAGCGCGAGATCGCCAAGCGGCCCGACGGGTTCGGATCCGTCATGAATCGCGATGTCGGCCGGCGGCGGATCGACCGCGAGCGAAAAATCGTAGCCGCAGTTGCGGCACCGGTCGACGCTATCGAAGCTGATGTACTGGCACTTGGGACATTTCATCGATGCGCCGTGCCTGGTAAGGCGGCATGGGCTGCCGCCAGCAGCCGCTGCTGAATGTCGCCGCGGAGTTGGTCGGCCTGCGATCGCAGCGGGTCGTCGGGACGGATGCGTTCGAGCGCGCGCAGCGCGTCGCGAAGACGGCCGTCGGCGGCCCACGTGCGGGCGCGGGTCAACGACACTTCAGCGGCCGATGGGACGGGCAGCGGATCCTGCACCGGAACGGCCTGCGCTGTCGTGCGCGATC
>JBOGIZ010000484.1:0-9150 GCA_050747805.1 Vicinamibacterales bacterium
GATAGGTCCAGCCCGCGTCTTCGCCACGCCCGTCGTTGATGAAGCGCTGGATCGCCGATTCGAGAAACAGTGTCGAGGTGCCTGACGATGCCGGATCCGCGATTTCGATCTGGCGGCGCCACTTCGGATCGAGCAGCGCTTCGAAATTCGCGGGCACCTCAGCCGTCGGTGTGCGGTCGGGATTGTAGGCCCAGCCGAGCGCGAGCACGTATGCCGCGACGAAGTTCCAGTCCGGATCGTGCGTGGCGATCGCCGAGGGCACCGATCCGAGATCCTTATCGAACGCCGCCGGATGATAGATGTCCAGCAGGCGCTCCTGCTTGGCGACCAGGAACGGGATGAAACCGCCGGTGCCGACCCATACCGATCCGCGCGGCTGCTCGCGCTCTGCGCGGATGCGCGACAGGATCTCGCCGGAGCCACCATAGAGCACGTCGACGTGCGTGCCCGTTCGGCGCTCGAAGTCGCGCGCGACCTCGCCGAGCACCGATCCTTTCATCGGCGAGTAGACCATGATCGCCTGCGCGCGCCCTCCGCGGCACGCCGCTGCCGCCAGCAGCAGCGCAATCACGCACACGGACTTACAGCGATTCGGCATCCAGCTCCTCCCGGACTCTCCGCTCTCCGCCCTCCGTCCTCCGCAGTCCGCCCCCGCACTCCGCAGTCCGCACCACGCACCCCGCGGCCCGCCCGTGATAGGCCTCGACCGGCAGCAGCGGAAAATTGCGAGGCGCCAGGACGAGCGGCGTGCCGAAATCGGCGAACGAACCGATGCTCGTCATGAGAAGGCCCGCGATGATGCCGGATGCGGCGAGCGGGATGTCGATGCGCGACATTCGAAGCCAGCCGCGCGCGCCCAAGACCTCAGCGGCGTCGAGCAGCTGCAGGTCCGTTCGGCGCAGCAGCGGTGAAATCATCAGGAAGGGGAGCGCGGCCGCGTGATACGTCTCGACGACGAAGACGCCGGCTGCTGTGTAGAAGTCCGGTCGAACGTACACGCCGACGAGCGCGGCGGCGTGCGTCAGGAATCCGTGCTCCCCTCCAAGCAGCGAAAACGCATACGCGCCGATGAAGGGGGGCGCGATGAAGAGGAGCACGGCCACCGCGCGCAGCACGCCGGCAGCAGGCACGCGTTCGCGCTCGACCGCGAACGCCATGATCGAGCCGAGCAGCGTTGACGCGACACCGACAGCGGGCGCCAGCTCGATGCTGTTCACGAGCGCCAGCCGTTCGTATGGATTGGCCGCGAGGCGGCGATACGCGTCGAGATTCGCCGCGGCGAGCGCATGCGCAACCGGCGCGATCCGGCCGATGACGATGGCGGGAAGATTGACGGGATCGCCTACGAGGCTGGTGAGAAACACGGTCACGAGCGGCAGCACCAGGAAGAGCACGATCGGGAGCCACAGCCAGACGCCGCGCAGCTTCGGCCGCAGCCGCCTCATTCGAGCACCGTGACCGCGTCGTCAGGGACGACGAGGGTTGCGGCGGTACCTGGAGCGAAAAGCGCTGCGCCGGATGCCGCGTGCACGTCGACAGCGAACGTGCCGGCGTCCACGCGGTAGCGGATGCCCAACGGATCAGCGGTCGCCCGGTCGTCTGACGCCTCGGCACGGACGAGGTTGGGCGACGCGAAGAAATCGGCGACAAACCGCGAACGCGGCGCGTCGCGCACGTCGGCCACCGCGCCCACCTGCTCGAGACCCGCCAGGCAGCGCAGGACCGTGCTCTTACCGGTGCCGGACGGACCCACGAGCGCGAAGAGTTCGCCGGGCGCAACCTCGAGCGACAGCGCATCGACCGCGCGCGTCGTGCCGTACGTTTTGTCGAGTGCGGCGATCGTGATGCGGGTCGGCGGCATCCGCGATCAGCGTGAAAACAGTTCGCGATCTTTCTGCTTCTGAGATCCGGCCTTGTAATACGCCTCGAACCAGGCCGCTTGTCCGCTGAGAGATGCGGGCTTGCTGAGCGTCAGGCTCGCGGGCGCCGTCTTCGCCGCCGTCTTCGCGCCGGCGGTCTTCGTATCCTGCAGCAGCGACCGGAAATGGAAATGGTCGAAGAGCCGCAGCGCCTCGATCGCATAGGACGTCGCCACGCGCTGATCTTCGATCATGACGATGTGGTCGCCGTTGCCTTTCTCGCCGCTCGTCGAGAGATTCGACGAGCCGCTGAAGACCTTCGCCGTCGGCAGACTGAAGTCGGTGACGACGAACTTGTGGTGCTCGTGGATGCCGGCGCCGCCGGACCATTCGCTCCGGAACGGCTCGGGCGTGTCCTTTGCGAGGTATTCGAAGTCGACGATGCCGATCGAGCCGTCAGGTTTGGTGACCTCCAGACCGCCTTTCCTGTCCGCGATGCCATAGCTGAACACGTTCTTCTTCATCAGGCGGTCGATCGCTTCGCGCGTCGGGCCGGATTTGTCCTGCGCGAGGAAGGCGATCGAGAAAAAGACGGACGAGGTCGCCTGATCGATTGCCCCCGCAAGCGGATTCAGCGAGAGATTCGGCTGCGCGTGCGGCGAAAAACAAAAATGCGCGGCCGGCTTCCCCTCGGGCTGCACGAGATGCCACGCTTGCGCGATCGGATCCGCGCTAAACGTCGTGGGCTTGGTAAAGGCCACGGTGAAGGCCTGCTCGAAGAGCGCCGCCGCCTCGGGCGCCGAGAAGACGAGCGCGTTGTTCGCCTGAATGTAGAGGCCGCGGAAGCTGAAGTTTGTCGAGCCGAGCAGCACCTTGAACGGCGCGCCGCCGCGCTTCGCGATGAGCACCTTGTTGTGCTGCAGACCCTTGAAGTGCATCCGCTGCACGTGGTCCTTGCCGGCCGACGCGGCGAGCGCACGCGCGGCCTGCGATTCCGCGCTCGTGGACGGGGCGTGCGACCCGGAATTGTCGATGATCGCCCGGACGCGCGGTCCCATCGCGACGAGTCGCTTCAGGATGTCGGGCTCATTGAAGTCGTACGCGAACATATCGACTTCGACGGCGGAATCCTTCGCGGCTGCGTCGAGAAAGTCGAAGATCAGCTGACTCGCCTCGAATCCCAGCCATTGATAGACGTCGCCAGGCAGCTTCTGGAACGTCAGCCCTGCGCTCGCCTTGGAGGGAATGACGTTGGGATTGTTGCCGTACTTCTCGGCATACGCCTGCGACGAGGCGAAATTGCGGGTGAATCCGATGTCCAGATAATCGTCGTAGATGACGCGATCGAGCGACAGGTTGAGCGCGAGCGACGTGCCGCTCGTGAGCGTGGCGTCGGGGCGCATGTGTTGTTTCGTCACCCGATAGGTGTAGGTGCCGTCCGCGAGATCCTGCGGAAAGTGCACCCATCGGAAGCGCTGGAACGGCGCGTCCGTAGACGGATAGACGTGCAGGTCGCTGACGGCCTGTGTGCCGTACTGAAAGTTGAGGCGGTTGCGGAGAGGCGTGAAGCCGGCGGCGCCTGGGGCCTTGACCTCGATCGCGAAGCCGACGAAGTCGGGCTCCGGATCGTCGACGTCCATCCCGACGAGGCACATGCGCTCGCCGCGCCACAACTTCACGTGAAGCCCGCTCTGCGTCTTCGCGCTGCTGAACCCGACCGGGTCGCTCATAGGATATCCAGTATCACCTATCAGCGAAGCACTGCTTGGTCTGATATCGAAATACCACCAGCTGATCCTCAGCGACCGCAATACGGAACCCGGCTTGCACACGAGGTCGGGATGGAGAGCCGCCCGCATCCGATCTTTGCGCCGATCGCGGTCGGCGTGACCCTGATGGCCCCGGCGGCGCTCGCCGTCGCCGCGCATCAAGTGGTGCTGTTTGCGAGCCTCGGCCCGTCGGCCGTCATGGAGGCACAGGCGCCCGGGCCCAGATCTTCCGCGTACTCAGTCGTCGTCAGCCATCTCGGCGGTTTTGCGATCGCATCGTTCGTCGTCCTGGCGCTTGGGATCGGCCAGGAGCCGTCGGTGTTTCAGCTGCACTTTGTCGACTGGCCCCGCGCGATCGCGGCCGTCTCGTCGCTGATGATCGCGACCGCGTTCGAGATTCGCGTGCGCGCGCCGCATCCGCCGGGGGCTGCGACGACGCTGCTGGTCGCGCTGGGATCGCTCAAGCCGAACTGGCAGACCTTCGCTCTCGTTGCCGTCGGGGTGGGGGCGACGGCCGCAACCGCGGAAGTGATTCGTCGTCTCAGGGCCGACGGAAGGATTCCTGGCGGAGCCGCCCGCGCAGACGTCGCCGATTGAGGCGTCTTGTCAGGTCGGGTTGAAACGCGCGACGGCGCGAGCGACGCTACTTGCTCGCGACGGGTTGAAGCGCCGGCGCCGACGAGCGCGCGCCGCGTTTCAGCAATCGCTGCGCCTGCGCCATGTAGGTGTAGACGACGGGCGTGAGATAGAGCGTCACGAGCTGCGAGAAGATCAGTCCGCCCACGACGACCAGGCCGAGCGGTTGACGCGCCTCGCCGCCCGCCCCGTAGCCGAGCGCGATCGGGATCGCGCCAAACAATGCCGCCATCGTCGTCATCATGATGGGACGGAAGCGGATGAGACAGCCGCGGTAGATAGCCTGGTCCGGCGCCATGCCGCCGCGCTCGGCTTCGAGCGCGAAGTCGATCTGCATGATCGCGTTCTTCTCGACGATGCCGATCAGCATGATCATGCCGACGAACGCGTAGATGTTCAGATCGATGCGGAAGAGGAGCAGCGTGACGAGCGCGCCGAAGGCGGCCGATGGCAGCCCCGACAGGATCGTCAGCGGGTGAATGTAGCTCTCGTACAGAATGCCGAGCACGATGTAGACGACCATGACCGCGATGAGCAGCAGGATCGCGAGATTGCCAAGCGAGTTCTGGAACGCGGCGGCCGCGCCCTGGAACTGACCGCCCACGCTCGGCGGCAGCATGCTGGTGGCGAGGGTCCGAACGCGGGTCAAGGCGTTGCCGAGAGAAGCGCCGGGCGCCAGCCCGAATGAAATCGTGACCGCCTGCAGCTGACCGTAGTGATTGACGGCCTGCGGCCCGACGTCCACCGTCGCCTTCGCGAGCGTGTCGAGCGGCACCACGATGCCTGCGCTGCTCCCGCCGCCCGAGGCCGTCGCCGAGAGCGACGCGGCGGCCGCCGCAGTCAGGCTCGCGTTGCCGGTCGACGAGGACGCGGTCGTCGGCGTGGCCTTGAAATAGAGCAGCGACAGCGCCGCGGGATCGGCCTGGTAGCGGGGCTCGAGCTCGAGCAACACCTTGTACTCGTTGACGCTGCCATAAATCGTCGAGACCCATTTGGTGCCGTAGGCGTCGTAGAATGCGCTCTCGATCGTGTTGGCCGTGATGCCCATCGCGGCGGCGGTGTCGCGATCGATGTCGACGTTGATCTGCGGGCTGGTGACCTCGAGATCGCTGGTGACGTCTTCCAGCTCGGGTTCCTGTTGCAGCGCAGTTTCGAGTGTTCGCGCGGTCGCGTAGAGAAGCGTGCGATCGGGCGACTGCATCGAATACTGATACAGGCTCTTGCTGATTTCGCCGCCGATGCGGATCGTCGGCGGATTCTGCGCGAACACCTTCATTCCGACAATGGCGTCGAATTTCGGCCGCAAGCGCTCGATGATCTCGTCGGCCAGCTCGCGCCGCTCGGCGCGGGGCTTGAGATGGACGACGATCTGACCGAGATTGGGCCCGCCAAGCGTCTGCGCGGCGGTCCCGCCAACCGTCGACACGAGCGCGGCCACGTTCGGATCGGCGGCGATAACTTTCGCGACGCGGTCCTGATATTCGACCAGACGGTCGTACGAGGTTCCCTGCGCGGCCTCGGTCGTGATCGACAGCTGGTCCGTGTCCTGATCGGGGATGAAGCCTTTGGGGACGACAAGGAACAGGGCCACGGTCGCGCCGAGAACGGCGAAGAACGCCACGATCGTCGCGCGCCGGTGCCGCAGGACAATCTGCAGCGTGCGGTCGTACTGCCTCAACAGCCATTGAAATCCGGATTCCGACGCCTTGGCGAAGCCATGCAGCCCGTGGCCGGTCGGCCGCCGCAGAAACCGGCTGCACAGCATCGGCGTCAGCGTGACCGAGACGAGGCCCGAGATGAGGATGGCGACGCAGATGGTGACGGAGAACTCACGGAACAACCGCCCGAGGACGCCCGAGATGAAGAGCACCGGGATGAAGACGGCGGCGAGCGACAGCGTCATCGAGACGATCGTGAAGCCGATCTCGCGCGATCCGATGAGCGATGCGCTGAGTGGATCCTCGCCCATCTCGACATGGCGATAGATGTTCTCCAGCATCACGATCGCATCGTCCACGACGAAGCCGACCGAGAGGATCAGGGCCATCATCGACAGGTTGTCGAGGCTGTAGCCGAGCAGGTACATCACGGCGAACGTGCCGATGATCGAGAACGGCAGCGCGAGGCTCGGAATGATCGTCGCCCAGACGTTGCGTAGGAACACGAAGATGACGAAGATGACGAGCGCGAGCGTCAGGGCCATCGTGAACTGCACGTCGCGGTACGAATCGCGGATCGTGTCTGATCGGTCGTACAGCACGTCCAGGTGGACGCTCGGCGGCAGTTCATTGTGGAACTGTGTGAGCAGCGCCTTCACGGCGTCGGCGACGGCAATCGTATTCGTGCCCGGCTGGCGCTGGATGCCCAGCGTGATCGCGCGTTGGCCAATGCCCGAGCCTCCGGTGTACAGCCACGATCCCGTGCGTGCATCCTCGACGCCGTCCACGACGTCGCCGAGCTCTCCGAGCCGGACCGGCGCGCCGCGGCGGTAGGCGACGATCATCGACTTGTACTGGTCGGCGCTGGTGAGCTGACCGGTCGTCTGCAGCGTGAACGCACGGTGCGGACCGACGATCGTGCCGGTCGGGACGTTCACGTTCCAGTTCTTGAGCGCCGTTTCGATCTCGTTGATCCCGATCTGCCGCGCCGCGAGGGCATGCGGATCGACCTGCACGTGCACGGCGTACTTCTCGCTGCCGAGCACCTGCACCTGCGCGACGCCGCTGATCATCGAAATCCGCTGCGCGATCCTGGTTTCCGCCCACTCGTCGAGCGTCCACGCGGGCATCGTGGTGGACGTCAAGTCGAGATACAGAATCGGCTGATCGGCCGGGTTGACCTTGGTGAACGTCGGCGGCGTCGGCATGCCCTGCGGCAGCAGACGCGACGCCTGCGTAATGGCGGATTGCACGTCCACCGCGGCGCCGTCGAGCGGCCGGCTCAGGTCGAATTCGAGCGTAATCTGCGTCGAACCCAGCGAATTGACCGACGTCATCGACTGCAGGCCGGCGATCGCCGAGAACTGGTTCTCGAGCGGCGTGGCGACCGACGACGCCATCGTTTCGGGTCCCGCGCCCGGGAGCTGCGCGGTGATGAGCAGCGTCGGGAAATCGACATTCGGCAGGTCGCTGACGGGCAGCGAGCGATACGCGACGACGCCGAAGAGCGCGATCGCCGCCATCAAGAGGCTGGTGGCGATCGGCCGCTGGATGAATCCCTCAGAGATATTCATAAACCCGTGCTCGCCGCCAGGCGCTCGGCCGGGGGCGTCTGGCCGATCATGCGCGTCTTGAAATATGTCGCCAGATACGTGTAGACGACCGGCGTGAGATAGAGCGTAATGAGCTGCGAGACCATCAGACCGCCGACCACGGCCAGCCCGAGCGGCCGCCGCGCCTCGCCGCCCGCGCCGTAGCCGAGCGCGATCGGCACGGCGCCGAGCAGCGCCGCCATCGTGGTCATCATGATCGGCCGGAAGCGGATCAGGCAGCCCTCGTAGATCGCGTCGGCTGGCGCCTTGCCGTGCTTGCGCTCCGCTTCGAGGGCGAAGTCGATCTGCATGATGGCGTTCTTCTTCACGATGCCGATGAGGAGGATTAGGCCGACGAACGAGTAGATGTTCAGTTCATTGCCGAACAAATACAACGTGACCAGCGCGCCGAGACCCGCCGATGGCAGGCCGGAAAGAATCGTAATGGGGTGGATGTAGCTTTCGTAAAGGGCGCCGAGCACGATGTAGACCACGCCGATCGCGACAAAGAGCAGCAGCCCGAGATTGCTCATCGACTGCTGGAACACCTTTGCGGATCCTTCGAAGCTCGTCGTGATCGTAGCGGGCAGGATCCGGTCCGCCACCGCCTTGACGTGCGCCGTCGCCTGGCCCAGCGAGATCCCCGGCTTCAGGCCGAACGACACCGACACCGACGGAAGCTGCCCCGAGTGGTTGATCGACTGGGGGCCCACCGTATCGCGATACTTGACGATCGACTCGAGCGGCACGACGTCTCCCGTTGACGTCTTGAATCCAATCTCCTTCAGCGAATCGGCACTCGCCTGATACTTCGGCTCCAGTTCGAGGAGCACGCGATACTGACTCCTCGGGCCGTAGATCGTGGATACCCACGTCGATCCGAACCCGGTCGACAGCGTGTTTTCGATCTGCGTCGCGTTCAGACCGAGCGCCGCGGCTTTGTCGCGGTCGATCGCGAGATCGATGCGCGGGCTCTTCATCTCCATGTCGGTGGAGACGTCCTGTACCTCGGGCACTTCCCGGGTAATCGCATCTTCCACCTTCGGGCCCCACGCGTAGAGCTCGTCGTGATCCATGCTCTGCATCCGGAGGCTGTAGTTCTGGTTGCCCATCCGGCCGCCAATCTGAATGGCGGGCGGCAGCGACACGAACGTGCGAAAGGCCGCGAATCGCCCCGTGTCGGCGCGAATCTGCTGCGCGATGTCCTGCGCCGTCATCGCGCGCGTCGCGCGCGGCGTGAGCTGCACCTGGATGCGCGCGTTGTTGGTCGAGCCGCCGCTCACCGACGCGAGGAACGAATCGACGTTCGGATTCTTGATGACGATGTCGGCGATCTTGCGCGTCCAGTCGACCATGTCGTAGTAGGACGTCCCCTGCGCGGCCCGGAGGCTGACGAACAGCGTGTCGTTGTCCTGCTCGGGGATGAAGCCTGTCGGAATGATCCGGTACATCTGAATCGTTGCAACCAGCACCGCGACGAACGCCACCATCATGATCGCGCGATGCCGCAGCACCGCGGCGAGGCTGCGCTCGTAGAGCCGCTGCAGCACCATGAACGCGCGTTCGAGCACGCCGGCGAAGCCCGTCTTGGCGTGCAGCGACGCGATGCGCAGGAAACGGCTGCACAGCATCGGCG
>JBOGIZ010000485.1:0-13795 GCA_050747805.1 Vicinamibacterales bacterium
GCCACTCGTTCGCGTTGAAGGTCGCGCCGATTCGGCATGCGACGTGCGTCGTGTGTCATTCGTCAGGCCAGGTCCGGGTTCGGATTGCGAATCGACGCGAGGTACGTCGTGCGGGGTCGGGTGTTCAGGTTCTCGAGCAGGCCATAGTTGCGTTGGAGCTGCTTTAACTTCGTGACGCGGCTGTTCGGATCGTTGAGATCGCCGAACACGATCGCGTCGGCCGGACACGCGCCCGCGCAGGCCGGCGTGATTTCGCCGTCGTGCACGCGCCGATCCTCGCGCTCCGCGTCGATCTTCGCGGCGTTGATGCGCTGCACGCAGTACGTGCACTTCTCCATGACGCCGCGGCTCCTGACGGTGACGTCCGGATTGCGCAGCGGCTCGAAGCTCGGCGTATACCAGTCCGAATACAGCAGGAAATTGAAGCGCCGCACCTTGTACGGACAGTTGTTCGAGCAGTAGCGCGTGCCGACGCAGCGGTTGTAGACCATGTCGTTCAGGCCTTCCGCGCTGTGGGTCGTCGCGCCGACCGGGCAGACGAGCTCGCAGGGCGCGTCTTCACACTGCTGGCAGGGGATCGGCTGACTGTAGGTTTCGGGATTGTCGAAGTCGCCCGCGAAGTAATGATCGACGCGGATCCAGTGCATGTGTCGCCCGGCGTTGACCTGCTCCTTGCCGACGACCGGGATGTTGTTCTCGGCGACGCACGCAATCACGCAGGTGCCGCAGCCCGTGCACGCGGTCAGATCGACCGCCATGCCCCACTTGTAGCCGTTGTATTGCCACTCGGGGATGATCGACAGTGCCCGCGGCGGCGTTTCGTCGCCTTGACGGTGGATCACGTCCGGGTCGCGCTGATATTCGTCGATGTCCGCGACGCGGACGGGCGCGCGGCCCTCCATGACCTGCTCTTTCTGGGTCCGCGCGAGGGTATACCGGCGTCCCGTGTTCGAGATCTCGAGGCCCTGGCCGAACCAGAGCGCGTCGCTCGTGCGCAGCGGGAACAGGTTGAATTCCTTCGCCACGTCCTCGGGCGGCACGCCGACGCGTCCCGTCCGCTGACGGCCGTACCCGTAGAACACGGTGACCGAGCCGTCCGGATGTCCTGGGACGATCAGGACCGGGAGCTTCGCGGTCTGTCCGCGATAGCGCAGCTCGATGATGTCGTAATCGTCGAGCTTCTGCTGTTCTGCGAGGCGCGGGCTGATCCACGCGGACGGATCCCACGTCGCCTTCGACATCGGCTTGGGCAGCTCCTGCAGCCAGCCGTTGTTGGCGAAGCGGCCGTCCCAAATCGTGGGATCCGGCCGGAAAATGATCTCGAGGCCGCCGCTCGCCGCGGCCGAGGCTGGAGGTTGGAGGTTGGAGGTTGGGGCGGCCGCCGCCGGAGCATCGGCCTTTGCTCCGGATCCCCCACTTGCGGCCTGCGCGGCGGTTCCCGTGAGCCAGCCGTCGTTGAGCGCGTGGCGCCAGAAACTCTCGGGACTCTTGAACGGCTGGCCGGTCGGATCGGTGATCGTCCACGAGCCGGCCTTGCCCGCGAGCGCGCGCGTCCAATAGTCCTTCACGAGGTCGTGCGAGGACTTCCCGGCCTGCGCGTCGATGAAACACGCCAGGACTTCCTGCATCGTGTGGCCGTTGTAGAGCGGCGCGATCAGCGGCTGCATGATCGTGACGGTGCCGTCGACGCCGCGCGCGTCTCCCCAGCTCTCGAATGGATGCGCGGACGCCACGTTCCAGTGACAGAACGTGGACGTTTCGTTCTGGTAGAGGGAATGGTGGACAGCGAGCGGCACCTTCTGCAGGTGCTCGCGGAACTTCAGATCCGCCGGCGCGGTAAACGCAGGGTTTCCGCCGAGGATGACGAGCAGCTCGACCTGTCCCGCGTCGACCGCGTTCATCAGGTCCTTCAGCGACGCGATGCGATCCGTCGGATGGATGTCGATGGCCGGCAGGTAGGTCACCGTCGCGCCGGTGTTGCCGAGCGCGTCGTTCATCGCGCGCGCGAGCGCGTGCACGGCCGCCGGCTGATACTCGCCCGGAACCACGACCGACGTGCCGCGGTGCGCCTGCAAGTCCTTCGCGACGGCCGCGAGGAATCGCTGCGCGCCCTTGCTGGAGAAGCCCCCGCCCGCGCTGGCGCCGATTCCGCCCGCCCCTATCGCCGCCGCGAGCGCGCCGCCGAACGCCTCGATCTCCGACGCGCGAAGCACCAGCCGGTGATCGGCCTTTCCGCCGGTCAGCGAGGGCGTGCTCTCGATCGCGTACAGACGGTTCATGTCGCCCTTTGCGGCGGCTTTGCCCGTCTGATCGACGCCGTCGAACGTGCGGCGCCGCGTCGCGAAGTCGCGTGCGTGTCGCACGCAGCCGGGTCCGCGGCCGAACAGGTCGGCGTCGAGCGCGACGACGACGTCCGCCTTGTCGAGATGGTAGAACGCGTCGGAGGCGACGGCGGCGCCCGCGCGCGTGCCGATGGGCACGCCATCCCATTGATGCCACGTGGCTTGCGGGAATGTCTGCTGGATGAGCGAGACCTGTTCGGCGATCGTCGGCGACGTGATCGTCCCGGTCAGGAAGCGGATGCCGGCGCCCTTCTTCGCCAGCTGGGTTCCCGCGAACCCGCGCATCCCGGCGACGAACTCGTCCCAGCCGCGCGGCTGCGCTCCGAGCGTGATCGTTTGCGCGCGGTCGGGATCGTAGAGGTCGAGAATGGCCCCCTGGGCGAACACGCTGGTGGCGCCGAGACTGTTCGGATGTTGTGGATTGCCTTCGACTTTGGTCGGATGACCCTCGTGGCTCTCGATGAGCACAGGTTCGGCATAGCCTTCAAACGGGAAGGCCGTGGCGAAGAAGAGCGGCTTGCCGAGCACCATGTCCTCGGGCTGGCGCACGTAGGGGATGATTTTTTCGAGCGGCTGCTTGGTGCAGGCGCTGACGCCGGCGAGCGCGAGCGACGCGCTCATGAGCTTGAGGAACCGGCGGCGGCCCTTCGGGTCGTTCCACTGCGAGGCCTGTTCGGGGAACTCCCGGTGCAGGTATTCGCGGAATTCGGCCGTATCGGCCAGTTCGCCGAGACTGCGCCAGTAGAGGCGGCCCTGCGCCCCGGCCAGACGTGAGCGGATCGCCCCGAAATCTATCTGTGACATGTCGAACAACTCGTCAGCAACCGCACGTCGGCCACCTTGTATTCCTTCACCAGCCGCTCGCCCAGACCCGGATCGTTGGCCGGCCGCTCGTAGGACATGTTGAACACCTGATCGCGCGGGCGGATGTACTCGGCCGGGTTGCGGTGGCAATCGAGGCACCACCTCATGTGGAGCGAATTCTCCTGGTGCACCAGGGGCATCCGATCGATCTGGCCGTGGCAGGTCACGCAGCCGATCCCCTTGGCGACGTGGATGCTGTGGTTGAAGTAGACAAAATCCGGCAGATCGTGCACGCGCCACCACTCCAGCGGACGGTTTTCGCGGAAGCTGGCCCGCACCGGCTCGAGGATCGGCGCATTGGTCCAGATCTGCGAATGGCAGTTCATGCAGGTCTTGGTCGGCGGAATGTTGGCAAACGATGATTCTTCCACCGTGGTGTGGCAGTAGCGGCAGTCGATGCCCATGGAGCCGACGTGGTGGGCATGGCTGAACTGAACGGGCTGATCGACAGTGACCCCCTGGCCGGAGACATAGCCGGACCATGAGATGCCGACAACGACCCAGGTCACGAATCCGAGAAAAAGGATGATGCCGAGAATGCTTGCTTTCGACCAGTCGTTGGCACTGCGGTGAAAGATCTGGCTCATCGTCCTCGCGTCCGGCGTCGCGTCAAAGGCTACAGACTATATCGAACTTGCGGCGAGTAACACTCTGAAGTTCGATGATCGGCAGCGTGAAGGCCGCCTAATAATGTGAAAAGTTTCACAAGCTTGTCAAACCGGCGCGGTCCTGCGGCTAGAATGCGGGCGTGGCGCCCGACGCGATCCGATTGACCGACGTCACGAAGCGCTTCGGCGCGCCGCGCCTCGCCGTCGAGCGTCATGACGATGAATCGACCGGCGGGACGACCGCCGTCGACGATCTCACGCTCGCCGTCCCCGCGGGCTGCATCTACGGCTTCATCGGTCCGAACGGATCCGGCAAGACCACCACGCTCCGCATGATCATGCGGATTCTGCTTCCGGACGCTGGCATGATCGAGGTGCTCGGTGCGCGCGGAGCCGATACGCGCGTCCGTGATCGCGTCAGCTATCTGCCGGAGGAGCGCGGGCTGTACAAGAAAATGGGCGTCCGGCGGCTGCTCCGGTACTACGGCCGGCTGAAGGGGCGCACGCGCGCCGCCATCGATCCCGTCATCGACGACTGGCTCGCCCGGCTCGGCATGGCGGGGTGGGGCGATCGGCGCATCGAGACGCTGTCGAAAGGCATGTCTCAGAAAGTGCAGTTCGTCGCCGCGGTCGTGAGTCAGCCGGATCTCCTGATTCTCGACGAGCCGTTCTCCGGGCTCGATCCCGTCAACGCCGACGTCCTGAAGGACGCGGTGCTCGAGATGCGCCGCCGCGGCGCCACCGTCGTGTTCAGCACGCACGACATGGCGACCGCCGATAAGATGTGCGACCGCATCTTCATGATTTTTCGCGGGCGCAAGGTCCTGGACGGCACCCTCGACGACATCCAGGCGCAATACGGCCTCGACACGATCCGCGTCCGCACGGCCGCGGGTCCCGACGCGCTGTCGGGTCTGAGCGGCGTCCGCGCGGTGAACGACTACGGGCAATTGCAGGAAGTGCGGATCGACGGCGATCCGCAGCGGTTTCTGCAGCAGCTCGTTGCTCGCACCGCGGTGTACCACTTTGAGATCGCACGGCCGTCGCTGCACGATATCTTCGTCCGCATTGCAACGCCCGACGCCCAACTGCCAACTGCCATTGACTAATCACAAAACGCTCATCATCGCCGGGTCGGAATTCACGACGCGGACCCGGTCCAAGGCCTTTCTCATCGGCGTCGCGATGATGCCCATTCTGATGGGCGTCGCGTTCGGCGCGCAGCGCTTGACGCGCGATACGAGCGACCGCGGCGATCACCGCGTGGCCGTCGTCGACAGAACCGGCGTGCTGTACGACGCCGTTCAGGCTGTCGCCGGCGAATGGAACCGCCGTTTGGCCGCCGACCCGTCGAGTCCCGCTGGCCGCTTTCTCATCGAGCGCGCCGCGTTTGCGCCCGACGACCAGGCGGCCCGCGCGCGGCTGTCGGACCGGGTCAGGCGCGGCGACCTCTACGCGTTCGTCGAGATTCCCGCCGACGCCATCGACCCGGCGAAACGACCGCACATCAGCTACTTCTCGAATCATGCGGCGGACCGGACGGTCCCCACGTGGATCGGCCAGACGGTGAACGCGGCGATCATCGCGCAGCGATTTCGAAGCGCCCGCGTCGACGCCGCGGCCGTGACGAACCTGATGCGCCAGGCGCCGGTCGAACAGTTCGGACTCGTCGAGCGCTCCGCCGGCGGCAGATTCAAAGACAGCGGCGGCGTCGATCCCATCCGCACGCAGATCGTGCCGGTCGCGATGATGATGATCGTCCTGTTCTCGGTCATGTCGACGGCGCCGCAGCTGTTGAACAGTACGATCGAGGAAAAAATGAGCCGCGTCAGCGAAGTGCTGATCGGATCGGTCACCCCATTCGAGCTGATGATGGGCAAGCTCCTCGGCACCGGCGCGGTGTCGATGCTGATCGGGGCCCTCTATGTCGCCGGCGGTGTGGCGATCGCCCGGCACCTCGGCTACGGCGACGCCGTGATCCCGATTTATCTGGTGTGGCTGTTCCTATTCCTCGCGCTGGCGATTCTGATGTTCGGCGCGGTGTTTGTCGCCATCGGCGCGGCCTGCACGGATCTGAAGGATACACAGGCGATGATGCCGCCGGCGATGCTCGTCATGATGCTGCCGTTCATGGTGTGGGTCCCCGTCGTCCGCGCTCCCGAGAGCGGCATGGCGCTCGCGCTCTCGCTCTGGCCGACGGCGGCGCCTTTTCTGATGCTGCTGCGCGTCGCGATCCCGCCGGGTCCGCCGGCGTGGCAGGTGGCGCTGTCCTTCGCGCTCACCGGCGCCGCCGCGGTGTTCGCCGTGTATGCCGCCGGACGGATTTTCCGCACGGGCATTCTCATGCAGGGGAAGGCGCCGACGTTCACGGAGATGTGGCGGTGGGTGCGGGCGTGACGAATGCCGAATGCCGAAGCTGAGTGCCGAATGACGAAGGTTGGGCGCGTTGCGGCGTGTGCCGCGGTGGTGCTCTGCACGATGGCGGCGACGGGAGCGCAGGGCGCGGGCGATCCTGCGGTGATGTACCGCGTCACATTTCCGGAGGTCGCGCATCACGTGGCGGACGTCGAGGCGACGTTCACGGGACTCGGCGGCGGACCGCTCAGGGCCGTGATGAGCCGTTCATCCGCGGGGCGGTACGCGCTGCACGAATTCGCGAAAAACGTGTATGACGTCCGCGCCGCCGATCCGTCGGGGCGTGAACTCGCAATAGTCCGGCCGAGTCCGTATGAATGGGACGTCCCGGCCCATGGCGATGCGGTCCGCATCACGTACAAGGTGTTCGGCGATCTCGTGGACGGCACCTACCTCGCGGTCGATTCGACGCATGCCCATATGAACATGCCCGCGACATTCATGTGGGCGCTCGGCCTCGAGGATCGACCGATGCGCGTCACGTTCGTGCCGCCGGCGGGGTCGAAGTGGAAGCCGGCGACCCAGCTCTATCCGACGAGCGATCCCTGGACGTTCACCGCCCCGAACCTTGAGTACTTTTTCGACAGCCCCACCGAGTTGAGCGATTACGCGCTGCGGCAGTTCACGGTGCGCAATCCGGACGGCAAGACGTTCACGATCCGCGCGGCCGTCCACACCGACGCCACACCGGCCGAAATCGACACGTACGCCGCCGGCCTCGAACAGATCGTGAACGAAGAGGCGACGGTGTACGGTGAGGTTCCCGAGTACGAACCAGGCATCTACACCTTCATCGCCGACTATCTGCCGTACGACGGCAGCGACGGGATGGAGCATCGCAACAGCACAATCGTGACCAGCGGCCGCGGATTGCCGTCGGCCCTCAGCACCGCGTCGCACGAGTTCTTCCACTGTTGGAATGTCCGGCGCATCCGTCCGCAGGGTCTCGAGCCCTTCGACTTCGAGCGCGCCAACATGACCGATTCGTTATGGGTCGCCGAAGGCTTCACGCAGTATTACGGTCAGCTGATCCTGGCCCGGACGGGACTCGCGGCGGTGCGGAACACGATCGCCGGGTTCGGCTCGATGATCAACGCCGTCGTCAACGACTCCGGCCGGCGGTTTCGTTCGCCGATCGAGATGAGCCGCATGGCGCCGTTCGTGGATGCGGCGCGCTCGGTGGATCCGACGAATTTCAGT
Source organism: Vicinamibacterales bacterium (assembly GCA_050747805.1). Lineage (GTDB taxonomy): Bacteria > Acidobacteriota > Vicinamibacteria > Vicinamibacterales > 2-12-FULL-66-21 > JAICSD01. The sequence continues at coordinate 7,430 of JBOGIZ010000485.1, forward strand.
ACCACGTTCATTTCGTATTACACCTACGGCGGCGCCGTCGCGCTCGGCCTCGACCTGACGCTGCGCGAGCGCACGAACGGCCGATTGACGCTCGACAGCTTCATGCGCGAAATGTGGCGGGTGTACGGGAAACCTGGCGGTCCGGCGCCGGGTCTCGTCGCGAAGCCGTACGCGGTCACGGACATTCGCGATCGTCTCGCGGACCTGACCGGCGATCGCGCGTTTGCCGAGGAGTTCTACAACAAGTACATGGCCGGCCGTGAGGTGGTGGACTATGCGGCATTGCTGGAGCGCGCGGGTGTGCTGCTGCGGAAGCGTGCGCCGGGGCAAGGATGGGCGGGCGATCTGCGCGCCGATTCGACGGGGACGCGCATCGGCGCGCTCGTGCCGCCGGGAACGCCCGCGTACGAGGCGGGGCTCGACGAAGACGATCAGATCACGTCGGTCGACGGCAAGGCGGTGGCCTCCCTCGGCGACTTCGAGCAGATCATCGAGGGCCACAAGCCCGGCGATCGCGTCACCGTGGGGTACGTCCGCCGCAGCGGTCCCGCGACCGCGACGATCACGCTCGCCGAGAACCCCGCGCTCGAGGCCGTCATTGTCGAGGACGCGGGCGGCACCCCGACCCCGGACCAGCTCGCCTTCCGCCACACCTGGCTCGGCTCCCAGCGCAAATAACGTCAACCCCGCTCCACGGCCGACCCGTCACTTCGCCGCGCAACGACCGCGAACGCCCACCACGATCGCCAAGACGCTCTGCGATCGTTCTTTCTCCGTGATCTCCGTGACCGCCCGTGCCCATCGGTCATCGGCCATCGCCCATCGTCTATCGCCCATCGCCCATCGGTCATCGCCCATCGGCCATCGGCCATCGGCGTGTGTCAGCATGATCGGCATGTACGACGTCGTGATTGTCGGCGCAGGCCCTGCGGGACTCAGCGCGGCGCTCATCCTCGGGCGCGCGCGGAGAACCGTGCTCGTCTGCGATACCGGCCGGCCGCGGAATGCGCGCGCGCGCGCGCTGCACGGATTCCTGACCCGCGACGGCACACCGCCGCTCGAGTTGATTCGGATCGCGCGCGAGCAGCTGGGTCATTATCCAAGCGTCGAACTCCGGCACATCGAAGTAACGCAAGCGTCGTGTCGCGCCGACTCGCAATTCGACGTGACCCTCGCCGGCGGCGTGACGGTCCGGGCGCGCAAGCTCCTCATCGCGAGCGGGGTCGTCGACAACGTGCCCGACATCCCTGGCCTATCCGAGTTGTATGGCTCGAGCGTCTTTCATTGCCCGTACTGTGACGGGTGGGAAGTTCGCGATCAGCCGATCGCGATTTATGGCCGCGGCGCCCGCGGCCTCGGCCTGTCGTTCGAGATGCTCGGCTGGAGCCGCGATCTGGTCCTCTGCACTGACGGCCCAGCCGAAATTGGCGCGGACGATCTCGCGCGGTTGGCAGCCAACGGCGTGGCCGTGCGCGAGGACCGCGTCGCGCGCCTGGAAGGGCGCGAGGGCCTTCTCGATCGCGTCGTCTTCGCCAGCGGCGAAGCGCTTCCGCGCCGCGCACTCTTCTTCACAACCGGTCAGCGCCAGCAGTCGCCGCTCGCGCTCGCGCTCGGCTGTCAGATCTCCGACAAAGGTACTGTGCAGACGGGTAAATACGAGACCACGCATCTGCCGGGCCTCTATGTCGCCGGCGACGCCTCGCGCGACGTGCAATGGGTGGTCGTCGCCGCGGCGGAAGGCGCGGAAGCGGCTTTTGCCATCAATACCGACCTGCTTCGTGAAGATCTCGACTGAGGGTCAGTGGCCAGTTGCCGGTTGCCAGTTCCCGGTCCCGTCCCTGTCGGCGATGATTGGACTGGTCTTGGACTGGATCCACGACACAATTGGACCTCACCCGCAGCGTCCTTTCGCCGCATAGTGGTCGGACGAGAGGCCAATCATGCTGTCCATTGAGTGTCAATTCGTTCGAACCGAGCGTCCGCCATACGAACAGATGGCGATCATCAAACAGCGGATCGATCCCCACACACCCAATCTCGTGCAGTTCGCCGTGGCGCGTCTGATGCGGTCGGGCGCCTTCGACGCGCATCTGCGGACCATTCGCGCCGAGCACGCGAGCCGGTGCACGCACATGATCGCCGCGATCCAGCGGCACCTGCCTGCCGGCTCGATCCGGTTCGCGCGTCCGACCGGCGGTCTCTATCTCTGGTGCCGGCTCGCGCAGGGACTGAGCGCGACGGCGCTGCACGAACGCGCGATCGCGGCCGGCGTGACCTTCGTGCCAGGCACCGCGTTTTATCCCGATCCCGCCGGCGACTCCGACCTGCGCCTGTGCTTCACGAGCGTGCTGCCGGCGGTGATGGAGCAGGGGATGACGCGGCTCGCGGCGTGCGTTCAGGATCTGATAGCCCCGGGCGCCAAACGGTCAACGACCGAGAGGGCCGGCTGAGATCGTCGACTTGGTGTCACCTTCACGGCGGTGGGACGTCTATTGCGTATCATAACGGGGCCGGAGCGCTGCGAGCGGCGGACCTGCGGCGCGTTCGCCACGCTCGCTGACCGACTGATGCGGGCGTCCTGAAGGGACTGCGAAATGATCAGATTGATCCTCAAGACGCTGCTCGTGCTCATCGTGCTGGCCGTGATCGCGGCGGCCGGGGGCGTTCTGTACGTTCAGCACTACGGCGTCAGCACCGCGGCGGATCCGGGTCCCCTCGAAACCGAGGTCGCGCTGCGGCTGCGGCATCTGGCCATACCCGCGGCGGAGCGCGATCGGACGAATCCGGTGCCCGCCACCGCCGAGAACATCCACGCCGGCATGGCGCACTTTGCCGACCACTGCGCCATCTGCCACGCGAACACTGGCGTCGGCGACACCGACTTCGGCCGCGGCCTCTATCCGAAACCCCCGAACCTCCGCCTCGACCGTACGCAGTCGCTCTCGGATGGCGAGATCTTCTCCATCATCAACAACGGCGTCCGATTCACCGGCATGCCCGGCTTCGGCAGCGATCCCGATCACGGCCCGGAGGACACGTGGAAGCTCGTGCTGTTCATCCGCCATCTGCCCAAGATCACCAAGCCGGAGCTGGACGAAATGGACAAGCTGAATCCGAAATCACCGGGAGATCAGGACGAACGCCGCGATCACTCGAAGCACTGATCGTCGGAGACCGATCGCAGGAGATCAGGAGATCAAAAGATCAGAAGAAACACTCCTCAAAAGATTGCCTCCTGATCGCCTTCGATCTGTCTATCTTTTCTCGAAGATCACACCCGGCGCGAGCGTCCAGTCTGGATCGAGCGCGCGCTTGACGGCGCGCATCTGCTCGAGGCCCGCCTCGCCGTAAAGACCACGCAGCAGCGCCTGCTTGACGGGATTGCGTCCGACGCCGTGCTCCGCGAGCGGGCAGCCGCCGAGGCGCGCCACGTCGCGGCCGAAGGACAGAAGTGCGTCCTTCCCGAGCTCGACGTCCTCGTACGAGCGCGGAAGGACGTTGGGGTGCACGTTGCCGTCGGAGATGTGGCCCCAAACGGCGAAATCGAGCCCCCGCGATCGAAATCCCTCCCGGTAGATCGCCATCATTTCGGCAAAGCGATCGAACGGCACGATCATGTCCGCGGCGGTTTTCGCGATGCGCGGATCGATGTCCCGCTGCGCGCGGCCGACGCGCGCGTTGACGCCCGCGGGCACGGCCTCGCGAATCGCCACGAGCTGGTCGCGGCGATGCTCGTCGCCCGGCAGTGCGATTTCGGTCGTATCGAACACGCCGTGTGCATTGAGCACGCGGCAGATGCGCGCCAGCGGCGTCGGCGCAGCATTGTCTGGCGCTCGCCGGCTGCGCGGCTCGCTTAGGCTCGCTTCATTCGCTCCCGCTGCGCCGGGTCGCTCCGTTCCGCTCGCGAGGGCAGAGCCGATTTCGTCAAAGGCCGTCGATCGCGTTGTACCTGACGGCACCTCGATCTGCGCCAGCAGCGCGATCTCGGTGCCTTCCGGAAAGGCCACGCCGTTCCGCGCGTCGGCGCCGTCTTCGCGGAGGATGTCGAGGCACCGGCGGTCCATGTGCTCGATGGCAGCGATCGAAGAATCCCGGCGCAGATCCGCGACGAGCGCGAGCGCCTGCGGCTCGGTCGCACAGGGAATGAGCGCGAGCGCCGTCAGCGGGGCTGGCGAGAGCGTCCGGAACGTGACGGTCGTGACGACGCCGAGCGTACCTTCGGACCCAATGAACAGATCGACGAGATCCATCTCCGGTTCAGCGTGATAGCCCGCGGAGCGCTTCACCACGTCGGGCATCCGGTAGGACGGGACAGGAACCGCAACGGACCCCCGCACGCTGGGCACGCGCAGCACACCATTCGACGCCGCAATGTCCCCGCGGCCGAGCGTCAGCTCCGTGCCATCGGCGAGAACGACCGTGATGGCCTCGACCCACCGACGGACGGAGCCGTACTTGAACGTCGCAGCCCCCGCCGCATTGGTCGCGACGATGCCGCCGGCGAAGGCGCCGGTGAACGTCGGCGCGGGCGGAAACCATGCGCCCACGCCCGCGAGCGCATCCTGCATGACCGCGACGGCCACGCCGGCCTCGACGCGGATATAGCCTGGGCCGATGTCGAGAATGCGCGTCAGCTTCTCGGTCGAGAGCACCAGCTCGCCCATGGGCGTGGCGCCGCCGGTGAGCGACGACTGCGCGCCGACCACGAGCACGCTCCGCCCCGAACGCACGAGGTCAGGGACTTCTTCAACGGAATGCGGAACGGCCACTCCACTTGCGTGACCGCCCGGGAAGTGGGCGGCGTCCGAAAGGTACCGATCGTCGATCATCGCCGCATCAACGCTGCGCGCGGAGCCAGGCTGCGAACTCAGTCCGCGACACCACGGTCATGACGCCGCGCATCCGGTAGTGGCCGAGGCCGCATAGCTGCGAACATGCGATGTCGTAGGTGCCGGCGAGCGTCGGCGTGAACCAGACGGGAATCATCATGCCGGGGATCACATCCTGCTTCACACGCATCGCGGGCACGCCGAAGCTGTGCACCACGTCGCGCGACGTGAGCTGCACGATCACCGGTTGTCCGATCGGCAGGTGCATATCGTCGATCGTCACCACATCGTCTGCCGCGTGCGGCGACTGGCGATCCAGGCCGGCCGGATTATCGGGACCGACGAGCGACGCGTCGACGGGTCCGAACATGCCGTCGGGCCCCGGGTAGTGGATCGTCCACGAGAACTGCTGCGCGACCACGCGCACGACCAGCGCGCCTGCGGCAGGTGCGCCGTTCACGCGCGACGCCCAGGCCGGAATCGAGAACGCCGCCAGGAGCAGCAGCTCCACAATCGCGACCGCTGCTTCGGTCCACTTCGACCAGTGTCCGCGCGCCCCTTCATAGTCCGCGATCGGATGCCGGCTGCGCCTGAACCGGATGAGCACGTACACGAAATAGATCAACCACCCGACGAAGATGACCGCCATCAGGCCGTGAACGAGGACGGTGACGCGATCGAGTTGTGGCGCCTGCGCGGACGCCTCGACGGGAAGCCCGAGCCAGTGCGCGAATGTTGTCATAAGCACCGAGCCCGCCGGGCGATCCGCACGAAAAACACCGCGAGAGCGGCCAGCATCGCGCAGGTGACCCCCGCCATCACGAGCACGCCCAGGCGCGCCGCGCCGAGCATGGGTCCGTCGGCCGCGCCGAAGCAGACGGGACAGGCCAGGAGCGTGTCACCGCTCATGAAGGCGAGCGCCAGCGAGAGGCACAGCTTAAACGACATACAGCAGCACGACCAGAATCAACCAGACGACATCCACGAAATACCAGTACAGCGCCGTCGCTTCGAGGCGATTCACCACGCGCAGCGGATCTCGGTCCCAGGTTCGCCGCGACGTCGAGACGAGCCACAACGTCACGACGATGCCAGCGAGCACGTGAAGCGCGTGAACGCCCGTCAATAGATAGTACAGGCCCGCTTGGGTGCTCGTGCGCGGCCAGAAGCCTTCGGACGCCGCGTGGGCGTACTCGAGCATCTTGAGCGCCAGAAATATCGTCGCGAGCATGGTCGCGCCAACCAGCCACGTACGGCATGCGTCGGCGCGCCGTTTGCGCGCAGCCTTGATTGCCGCCGCGAATACGGATCCCGCGCCGAGCAGCAGCGCTGTATTCAGGAAGGCGATCGGCCGATGCGACGCGAGCGGCGCCCACGACACCGCGCCCGCTCGCAGCGTGAAGTACGCCGAGAACAATCCCCCGAACAGCATCACTTCGGAAGCGAGAAAGAGCCAGACGCCGAGCTTTACGTTGTTGACGCCGGTGTCTTCTCTGTATCCGGGGGGCTTCGCCCAGCCGGACCCCCCGACACGCTC
>JBOGIZ010000486.1:0-4768 GCA_050747805.1 Vicinamibacterales bacterium
GTGGAGTGATCTTCGCGGCCGGCGCGGCGATGGTCGGCGCGCCGGCGCGGCGCCACGTCCCGGTACGCGCGATGCAGTTTCAGCCGTTACGCGGATGTTGACCCGATCCTCGGCCGGCGACGGCGCATTCTTCAGCGGACTCCGTGAACGCGAGTTCGCGCGCCTCGACCAACAGCACATCGCCTATCTCGACTACGCGGGCAGCGGGCTGTACGCCGAGTCGCACGTCGCGGCGCATCGAACGCTGCTGACGCAGGGGATCTTCGGCAATCCGCACTCGGCCAACGACGCGTCGTGCGCCAGCGCGGCCATCATCGAGGGGGCGCGCGCACGCGTCCTGCGCTTCCTCGATGCACCCGACGACTACGACGTCTGCTTCACCGCGAATGCGAGCGCGGCGATCAAGCTCGTCGCCGAAGCGTATCCGTTCGGCCCGTCGGCGCCGCTGCTCCTGTCGGCCGACAATCACAACTCGGTCAACGGCATGCGCGAATTTGCCAGACGTGCCGGCGCGGACGTCGGCTACCTGCCTCTCGCGGCCGATCTGACGCTTGCCGACCCGGCCGCGCGCCTTGCGGCGCTCGCGCGCGAAGGGGCGCTCCTCGCCTTGCCCGCACAGTCGAACTTCTCGGGCGTTCAGCATCCGCTGTCGCTCGTCGCCGAGGCGCAGCGCCTTGGCTGCCGCGTGCTTCTCGATGCCGCCGCGTTCGTCCCGACGCATCGACTCAGCCTGCGCGAGCATCCGGCCGATTTCGTCGCGCTGTCGTTCTACAAGGTCTTTGGGTATCCGACCGGCGTGGGCGCGCTCGTGGCCGGCCGCGACGCGCTTGCATCCCTGCGGCGTCCATGGTTCGCCGGCGGCACAGTCGAATTCGTTTCGGTGCAGCTCGATCGCCACCGGCTCCGTCCGCTGCACGAGGCCTTCGAAGACGGGACGCCGAACTTCCTCGACCTCGCGGCCCTCGAACCCGGATTCGGCCTGCACGGTGACATCGGCGTCGATCGACTCAGCGTGCACGTGGACGGCCTCGCCGTCGAACTCGTCGAGATGCTCCGCGCGCTGCGGCATGGCGTCGGGACGCCGGTCGTCCGTCTGTACGGCGTCCCCGCGAGCGGCGATCCGCCGGTGCCGCGCGGCGCGACCGTCACGTTCAATGTCATCGATCCGCTCGGTAATCCGGTGCCGTTTTCCACCGTGGAGACGCGCGCGAGCGAGGCTGGCGTCATGCTGCGCGGCGGCTGCTTCTGCAACCCGGGCGCCTCGGAAGCGGCGTTCCACTTCGATCCCGACCGCATGGCGCACTGTCTCGACACGGTCGAAGACGCCTTCTCCGTGCCGCGTCTGCGCCAGTGCGCCGGCCCCGACATCGCCGTCGGCGCGATGCGCGCCTCGCTCGGGATGGCCACCAATCGCGACGACATCCGCCGCGCGGCCGACGTGATCGCCACCTTCGCGGCCGGCGCGTAGTCGTTTCGGCGAACGCCTACTTCACGCGCGCGTGGACCTCGTCGAGCCAGTGCGTCACGACGATCAGGCCCTGAGGCGGCGGCGCCGCGGATCCGGCTGGGTCGAACAGTTTGCTGAACACGAACCGGCCGTCCCGGGCCACGTCGTAGGACCGTCCCGTCGAGCCGAGATTTGCGTATCCCGTCAGGTCGAACAATGGATGCGGCTTGCCGTGCGCGAACGACGTCCCGGCCTGAATCGGCGTCGACATCAGCCGCCGCGGGGGATTCTGCGGGTCGGGCGCCATTATACGGAGAATGCGATTCCTGCAGCGCTCTGCGGCTTGTCGGATTCAAGACTCCGATGGCGAACCGCGCGCCGGCCGCTACTTGTCTGCGACTATGCGGTAATCCAGCAGGGTAAGCCCTGGAATCGACTCGAAATGTTTCCGGTTGGCGGTGACGAGCGCCGCGCGATCGAGGATCGCGGTCGTCGCAATCAGGAGATCCATCGTATCGACGGTGCGTCCTCGCGCGCGCACCGCCGCGAGCAGATCGCCGTATTCCGCAGGGAAGCGTTCGTCGGGGAAGACGACCGTCAACGGCTGCAGCAGTGCGCGCAGGCGCGCTCGCTCCGAGTCGGGCGACGACGACCGCGCCGCGCCCGCTTCGAGCTCGCAGGCGACGAACACGGACGCGAGCAGATGATCCGCGGCGTGAACTTCAAGGAACGCGGATGCCGGTCCGCGACGTCCTCGGGCCGACTCCCGCAGCAGGTCGACGAGAAAGCTGGAATCGGCATGAATTACCATTTCGGGATTCGCGGACGACTGCGGCGGCGCGCGCGGATCTCCGACTCGATGGCGCGCAGCGTCTCATCCGACACGCGTACGCGGCGCGCGGCCTCCAGCAAATCGCGCCCGGTCGAGCCGCCGGCCAGCTCTCTTTTGATCACGTCCGAAAAGGACTGGCCCGGCCGCTTGCGGCGCGACAACGCCTCGTACGCCTCCAGATCGATGGTGATGGTCTTTACGGCCATGCACTTATCATGCACTTATCGATCTCCCTCCGTCAATCTCGGCCGAGTCTCGCACATTTGGCCGTCACATCTTGACACTCAAGATATAAGCGGCTACGCTTCGGGCGTGGACGAACCGACCACAGATATCATCCAGGGCACGCTCGACATGCTGATCCTGAAAACGCTGAGCCTCGAGGCGATGCACGGCTACGGCATCGCGCGGCGCGTCGAGCAGATCTCGCGCGGCGTGTTCAAGGTCAACCCGGGCTCGCTCCTCACCGCGCTCCAGCGGCTCGAGCGGGCCGCCGCTGTCGACGCGGCATGGACGCAGACGGAGAACGGCCGGCGCGCGCGCGTGTACTCGCTGACGCGCGCGGGCCGGAAGCGGCTCGAGGCGGAGTCGGCCGGCTGGAAGCGCCGCGCCGCCGCCGTTGCGCGGCTGCTCGACGCGGACATCTAGAGACAGCCGATGTCACTGCTGCGGCAGATCACGCGCGGCCTTCGCGTCCTGGTACGCGGCTCGGCCGCCGACCGCGAGCTCGACGAAGAGCTGCGGCACTTCTACGACGAAGCACACGCGGACGCGATTGCGCGCGGCGTGCCCGAGGAGGACGCGCGCCGCGAGTCGCGACTGGCATTCGGCGACGGCACGACCGTTCGTGAGCAAGTCCGCACGCACGGCTGGGAGCACGCGATCGAGACCGTCCTCGCGGATCTTCGATATGCGCTGCGCGGCTTCCGCCGCCGGCCGGGCTTCGCGATCGTCGCCGCCCTGACGCTGGCGGTTGGCATCGGCGCCAGCACGGCCATCTTCAGCGCGGTCGATCCGATTCTGTTCGAGCCGCTGCCCTATCCGCACGCCGATCGCATTCTGGCAGTGTCGAGCCGCGCTGACGGGAGGCCTCTCGACGTCGCATACGGCACCTATTTGGAAATCGCGCATCGCAGCCGTTCGTTCAGCTTCCTCGCGGTCGCGGATCGATGGCAGCCGGCATTGACGGGCCGTGGTGCGCAGCCCGAACGGCTGGCAGGCGGCCTGGTGACTCCCGACTACTTCCGCGTGCTTGGCATCGAGCCGATGATCGGACGCGACTTCACCGCCGCCGACGACGTGCGCGGCGCGCCGCGGGTCGCGATCGTGAGCGACGGTCTCGCCCGCCGGCACTTCGGCGCGGCGCAGGTCGCGCTTGGACAATTCGTCGAGCTCGAAGGCGCTGAGTACACCGTCATCGGCATCATGCCGCCTGTCTTCGACAACGTGCTCATGCCGGCCGACGACGTGTGGGCACCGCGACGGTATCGTTCGAACGCGCCGTTCGAGAGCGCTGAATGGGGCCATCACCAGCAGATGATCGGGCGGCTCTCGCCGGGCGTCACTGTTGACCAGGCACGCAGCGATCTCGCCGCCATCGCACAATCCCCCTCCGTCGCGTTCCCGCGTCCGCCGTGGGCCGACATGAAGAAGCAGGGGCTCGAGGTGCGATCGCTGCAAGCGGCCGTGACGCGCGACGTCCGGCCGGCGCTCCTCGCGATTTTCGCCGCCGTCGCGCTCGTGCTGCTCGTCGCGGCGGTGAACGTGACCAACCTCCTGCTCGCTCGCGGAGCGCAGCGGCGCGGCGAGCTGGCGCTTCGCGTCGCGCTCGGCGCGGGGCGAGGCCGCATCGTACGGCAGTTGCTCACCGAGTCGTTGCTTCTGGCGTTCTGCGGCGGAGTGCTTGGACTCGCGGTCGCGACAGCCGGCATTCGCGGACTCGTCGCACTCGCGCCCGCGAACCTGCCTCGTGCGGCCGCGATTGCGCTAGACGTACCGGCATTCGCTTTTGCCCTCGCCCAGACCGCGATCGTCGGCATCGCCATTGGTCTCTATCCGGCCCTGCAGGGCGCCGGTCAGGACGGCGGCGACAGTCTTCAGCCAGGGACGCGCATCGCAGGCGCGTCGAGCAACGCCCTTCGCCGCACGCTCGTCGTCGCCGAGATTGCGCTCGCGCTCGTGCTGCTCGTCGGCGCCGGCCTCATGGTGCGGAGTCTCGCGCGGTTGATGTCGATCGCACCGGGCTTCCGTCCGTCGGGGCTGCTGACGATGCAGATCGAGGCCGCGGGCCCCGCCTACAATCCGGATCCCGCGCGATATCAGTTCTTCACGCAAGCGCTCGACGCAGTGCGCCGGCTGCCCGGCGTCACGTCCGCGGCGTTCACCAGTCAATTGCCGCTCGGCGGCGAGCCGAACGAAGGCTACGGCGTCCGCTTCCAAGCGCAGCCGCCGAACGATCCCAACGGCGACTACAACGCACTGCGCTACGC
>JBOGIZ010000487.1:0-5078 GCA_050747805.1 Vicinamibacterales bacterium
CCGCGAGCATGGCTTCGGGGCGCTCGTCACTTCGGCGGCCGGTCGCAGCCGGCGCGGCAGCCGCGCTCGCGGCGACGTTTGGGACCTGGATGATCGCGGTGCGGATCATCAACAGCCTCGCCGAAAGCGTCCCCGCGCTCGAGCTGCAGGCCGCCACCGGTCTTCTCGCGATCGTCGTTCTCCTCGTCGTGATGAACTGGTTCTTCCACAAGGTGTACTGGACCGGCTGGATCTCGATGCACAGCCGGCATCGACAGCGGTTGATCAAGGGCTCCTCTCAATCGCGGCTCTGGATTGGCCTCGCGCTGCTCGGGTTTACGTCGGTCTATCGCGAAGGCTTCGAGGTCGTCCTGTTTCTTCAAAGCTATCGCCTGAGACTCGGCATGGGCCCCGTGCTGTACGGCGTGGCCGCCGGCTCCGCTCTGACGCTGCTCGTCGGCGCCCTCACCTTCGTCGCTCACCGACGTCTCCCCTATCGGCGCATGCTCGTCGGCACCGGGATCATGCTCGGACTCGTTCTCCTCGTGATGGTCGGGGAGCAGGCGCAGGAGATGCAACTTGCGAACTGGCTGCCGACGACCCCGCTGTCAACGATGGCGCACGTGATCCCGGCCTGGATGGGCATGTGGTTCGCCGTGTTTCCGACCGTCGAGACGCTTGCCGCCCAGGCACTGGCGGCGCTCGTCGTGGTCGGATCGTATTTCCTCGCGCGCGAGCAGTTCGCCGTCAACGGTTAATCGCGTAGCCGATCGAAAACGCTTCCGTTCCATCGCGGAGTCCGCGCGCCCAGTCGATCCGCATCACGCCTGATCCTGGCAGCGCGATTCGCAGCCCGGCTCCGGCATCGAGCTGAGCGCGTCGACTCGTCCAGACAAGTCCGTCGTCGGCCCGCGCGGCGTCCACGAAAGCCGCCGGCGCAACGCGGATCGGCCAACGCCGCGGGCGCCGCCAGGTCTGCGCTTCGGCATGCGCGAAGGTCAGCGTGCGGCCGAAGACCGATCCGGTGATGGCGCCGCCGGAGAGCAACGGATGCGCGCGCAGCAGCACGTCACGAGCGTGGCCCGTGCCGGCGCCGGGCCACAATGACGCGGGCGCTGATTCACTGGCTACGGCGGCGCCGGCATCCGCCGTCCACACAAGACCCACGGGCTGGATCCGCGAGCGCCACGCCAAACGTGCGTCGGCCGTCGCGAACGGCGCCGCATTTCCAGCGAACGCCGATCCCCCACCGTCGACGATGAGTCGATCCGCATCGCGATGGATCTCCGCCCTGGCCGAAAGCGCCGCCATGTGCGGGCCGTCGATCCAGTGCTCCAGCGAGACGCCTCCATCGAGCTTGAGCGTCGTGGAGATCCACTTCCCGGCGGCGAGTCCGGCGTGAACGCGCGTCTGCTGAAAAACCGACGGTCCGAACGACTGTGTCTCGCGCGAGACGTCGACGCGCCACGTGCCGCCCAGCGCGGCGGGCGCGGGCGCCGCAAACGAGGCCGCGATCATCGGGCGGCCTGTCCACCAGCGCCACGCGACACTGGCCAGTTCTCCTCCACCTGTCGGACTGGCGAACGATGCCGTCACCTCGCGTTTCGCGGCCGCTTCGACGCCCATGCCGATCCACGCGGGATAGTTCAGCGGGGCGACGTCGCGTTCGACGACGGCCGCATCGACCTGCGCGCGCTCGTTTTCGACTGGATGATAGCCAACGGTCGCGGACGACAACGACGGCACGTCGCGCAGGCGCCGCTCGGCCAGCGTAAGCGCGTCCGCCGTGATCGGCATGCCTGGATCGATGCCGATGGCGTCGGCCGCGATCGCATAGCGCGTTCGGGTGAGTCCCTGCACGTTGACGAGATCGAGCCGCGGCTCGCCGAGATGGTTCCACGCGTCGAGCGCCGCACGGTCGTGGCGCTGCACATATTCCGCGGCAGCCAGAACGCGCCACGCCTGCTCGTCGCGCGAGTCGACCGCGAGCGCCCGGCGTGCGTGGTCGGCGGCCTCGTGCCACCGCGACGCCGCCGCATCCGCGCCCGCGAGCTCTCGCCACACCGCGGCCGAGTGCGGACATGCCGCTGCCGCCCGCTCGAGCGTCTCTGTCGCGGACGTGGCATCTCCAGCCTGGGCGGCGCGGATCGCGCGCGAGACGTCTGGCGCGCACGCATCGCGCGGATCGTCGGCCGGTTCCGGAGGGCCTGCCGGAACTTCGCGACCCTCCGAATGAAGCGCGCGTTCGAGCGCGGCCGACGGCAGCAGGATCAGCATCCACCGGTTCGACGCTCGCCACTCGGCATCGAACCGCTTCGCGTCGATCGTCCGGAACGGCGCGCGCGCCGGATCGTGCAGCACGATGCGATCCCGAGTCCAGGCGACGATGACCACGTAATGGAAGCGTCCGCGCCCCGCGGCGACGAGCGCGATGACCGGATGCCCGCGGGTCAGTTCGCGCTTCACGTCCGCGTCCGTTCCGCTGGCGGCGACGACCGACCATGAGCGCCGTCGCAGGTCGTCGACGAGCGACGTCGTGGCGATCCCGTGCGCGGCCCGGTCGACCAGCGGCGCGAACGACGCGGCGGACACGTCACGCGCACCCCAGTAGCGCATGACCATGGCGGCTGCGGCGCCGCCGCACAGCAATTCTGATTGGGGAACGTAGGGAACGTCGAGCAGGACGCCGGGGCGCTGGACCGACGCCGTCTGTGCCGCCGCGGGGGCGGCCGCCAACCAGACGACCGCCGCGATCCACGCGGCGGCCGCCGGCGTGATGGTCACTTGAGCGCGACGATCAGCACAATGATCACGAGCAACGCGATGATGATCGTGGTCGTCGAAATGACGACGGTCGAGGCGCCTCCAGCAAGCTGCTGGTTCGCGGCGCGCGCCTGGCCCGCGATCTCGTGCAGCTCGTCGCCCTGAAGCGTCGCGGCCGCGGCGCTGGCTTTCTCAATCGACAGCCCGGCTTTCGCCGCCGCGTCTTTCACAGCGGGGTTCTGCAGAAAATCGTGGATGGCGGCCCTGTCCGCCGCGTCCTGGGCGACCCGCTGCTGAACGGCCCGATCCAGTGCCGACTGGCTGATGACGTGCGTCTGCTGCGCGAGCGCGGACGGGGCCGCGAGCATCAGCAAACATCCGATTCCCAGGATTCGCCGACAGATGTGCATGAGGTGCCTCCAGAGCAATTCATCCGTACTCAGCCCGAGCCAAAGCATCTTCCATGCCCTGCTATGGATGAGTTTCGAGCAGCTTTTCCAGATCTTCGACGTGCATCGCGCGCGCGATGGCGTCCTGCCGCTCGACGGCACTTTGTTTCACGAGTTGCGCAAGCGATTCCTCAAATGTGATCGATCCGTGCTTTCTCGTGATCGTCATTTCCTGATGCAGGTGCTGCAGCGCATTCTTGCGGACGTGCTGCCGCGCGCCGTAGCTCACCATCAGCACTTCCACCGCCGGTACGAGGCCGCCGCCAATTCGCGGCAGCAGCATCTGCGTCATCACGGCCGCGAGGGCCATCGCGAGCTCCTGGCGAATCGTGTTCTGCCGCTCGTCGGGAAATGAGTCGCTGATGCGCGCGATCGTGGATGCGGCGTCGGTCGTGTGCATGGTAGACAGCACGAGGTGTCCGGTCTCGGCCGCGGACACCGCAATCCGCATCGTCTCAGGATCCCGCATCTCGCCCACGACGATGATGTCGGGCGCCTGGCGCAGCGACGCGCGCAGGGCCGTCGGGAAGTCCGGCGCGTCGACACCGATCTCGACCTGCTCCACGATTCCGGCGCGGTGCTGATGCTCGTACTCGATCGGATCCTCGATCGTCACGATGTGGCGTCGGTCGCGGCGATTGATCTCGTCCACGAGCGCCGCCAGGGTCGTCGTCTTCCCCGATCCGGTGGCGCCTCCGATCAGCACGAGCCCGCGCGGCAGGTGCGTGAGCAGCTCCACTTGCGGCGGCAGGCCGAGCGTCGAGAGCCTCGGCACCTTGACGGGCAGCGCGCGAACCGCCGCCGCCGCGCGACCGCGTTCGCGATGCAGGTTGATCCGGAAGCGTCCCAATCCTGACACTCGAAACGAGCCGTCGGCGATGAGCGACTGGCGATAGATGCGGCGCGCATGCGGCGGAAGCGCCGGCAGTACCGATTCTTCGATTTCGACGCCGTCGAGGGGGCCTTCGGCCAGCGGCCCGATTCGTCCCTCGACGCGAATCGCCGGCGGTGAGCCCGCGACCAGCAGCAGATCGCTCGCGCCCGCGTCGGCGAGCATGCGCAGCCATCGCTCGAGCCGCGACGTATCGCCAAGCGCGGCCCCTGCCGGCGCCGTGGTGGACGCATGCAGCTCCGCGATCAATTGATCGATGTCGTCCGATGGATCGTGGCCAGCCACGCCGCTATGCTACCGCGGAGCCGCGGCCGACGCGCCAGGGTCTTGTACTTTCGATCGCGTTCTGGTACCTTCACGGCTGGATGCGCCGCCACCACTCTCGATCCGGATCGATTCTCGCGATTTCATTCGGCGTCTGCGTGCTGCTCGGAAGCCTCGGGAACAACGGCATTCCGGCGCTGCTGAAGGCGCGAGCCGAAGCGCACCATCTCGCGCGAGACCTCGCCGCGCTCCGCGCGGAGAATGCCAGTCTCCGCGCCCGCGCCGAACAGCTTCGAAGCGACCGGGCCACGATTGAAGACGTCGCGCGCAAGACGCTCGGTATGGCGCGGCCGGACGAGCTGGTCGTCACGATCCACCCCGCGTCTGCGGCGCTCCCCTAAACGGTTGGCACGACATTGGCTCTGGTTCGTCGGGCGTATGTCCACGCGTACCGTGTTCGCCCTGCTCGTGTCGGTCGGCATTGCGGCGTCGGCGCTCGGCCAGTCGCCGTCCTCTCGCCGCGAGATTGTCGCCAGCTCGACCGTCCCCGTCACGGAAACCTTCGTCAACGCGCCCGTCGTCCTGACCGAACGAGCCGTCCCGCACCATCTGCCCGCCGAGCGCAGGCGTCCGCGCCGACACGAATCGATCCTCGCCCGCTTCGGACACGCGCTCGGCATCTCGGTGCGCAGAAGCGAGGGACATGAGCGTCCGGCGCGTCAGCGCTGAAC
>JBOGIZ010000488.1:0-6383 GCA_050747805.1 Vicinamibacterales bacterium
CCCTTGGAACCTTTGGAACGAGGAACCCGAACGTCCGGAACCTTAGGAACCACCGGAACCCCTGGCGGTGTACAATCAACGGTTTCAATCACAGCACCGGAACATGCAGTTCGGTATTTCCACGCACCTGTACCACGATCGCCGCCTCAGCCGCGAGCATCTGGCCGAAGTCGCATCGTACGGGTTCGAGGCGATCGAGGTGTTCGCGACGCGAAGCCACTTCGATTACCACGACCTCTCCGCGATCGCGCAGCTCAAGACCTGGCTGTCCGAAACGGGACTCCGCCTGCACGGCATCCACGCGCCCATCGTCGATCGTCTGTCGCCGGGCGATAAATGGGGCGACGTCATCTCGAACGCGGTGACCGATTCGGCGAAGCGCCAGCTCGCGATCGAGGAATCGAAGGCGGCCCTCCAAATCGCGCGCGAGATTCCGACGAGCGTGTTCGTCGTGCACCTCGGGACGCCGACGGTGCAGGGCGGTGAAAACAGCCGCGCGGCGGCTCAGCGCAGCGTCGAGGAGATCTGCCGCCTCGCCGAGCCGATCGAGATCCAGGTCGCCGTCGAAGTGATCCCCAATCCGTTGTCCGACGCCGCGTCTCTCGTCGCGCTGCTCGAGCGCGATCTCGACGCGCCGATGCCGGGCATTTGCCTCGACTTCGGCCACGCCTTTCTGATCGGCGACATCGCCGACGCCGTCGAAACCGTCGCCGAACACCTCATCACCACGCACGTGCACGACAATCACGGCAAGACCGACGAGCATCTCGTGCCCTTCGAAGGGACGATTGACTGGGATCTTGCGCTGATGACGCTGCAGAAGGTCGGCTACGACGGCACCTGGCTGATGGAACTGGCGAATACGTCAACGCCCGCGGCGGTGCTGGAGAAGGCCCGCTCGGCGCGGCAGCGCTTCGAGCAACTGCTGACCTACCCGCTATGAGTGAAGTCGTCTACATCGAAAACATCGCGGCTTTCGAGGGGCAGCGCGTCACCATCCGCGGATGGCTGCACAACCGCCGTTCGAGCGGGAAAATTCACTTCCTCACGGTCCGCGACGGCACCGGCTTCATCCAGTGCGTGATGTCGAAGCAGGCGGTCGGCGGCGACATGTTCACGCGCGCCGACCATCTCGCACAGGAGAGCGCGGTCGTCGTCGACGGCACCGTCCGCGCAGACGCGCGCGCGCCCGGAGGATTCGAGATCGATGCGGCCGCGATCGACGTCGTATCCGAGGCGAGGGATTATCCCATCACGCCGAAAGAGCACGGCGTCGATTACCTGATGGATCGCCGGCACCTCTGGATCCGCTCGCCGCGGCAGCAGGCGATCCTGCGGGTGCGGCACGAAGTGATCAACTCGGTCCGCGACTTTTTCAACGGGCGCGGCTTCATTCTCGCCGACACGCCGATCTTCACGCCCGCGGCGTGCGAGGGCACGACGACGCTCTTCCCGGTGCAGTACTTCGAAGACACCACCGCCTATCTGACGCAGAGCGGCCAGCTGTACAACGAAGCGAACGCGATGGCGCTTGGCCGTGTGTACTCCTTCGGTCCGACGTTCCGTGCAGAGAAGTCGAAGACGCGGCGGCATTTGACCGAGTTCTGGATGGTCGAGCCCGAAATGGCGTACGCCACGCTCGACGACGTCATGGATCTCGCCGAAGCGCTCGTGGTGTACGTCGTCGGGCGCTCGCTCGACAAACGCCGGCGCGAACTGCAGGCGCTCGAGCGCGACACGACCGCGCTCGAACGCGTGCAGACGCCGTTTCCGCGCATTTCGTACGACGAGGCCGCCGAATTGCTGAAGAAAAAGGACCTGCCTTTCGAGTGGGGCGGCGATTTCGGCGCGCCGGACGAAACCGCGATTTCGGAGGAATTCGATCGGCCGGTCTGCGTGCACCGGTATCCGTCGAAGGTGAAGGCCTTCTACATGAAGCCCGATCCCAAGCGGCCGGAAGTGGCGCTCGGCGTCGACGTGCTCGCGCCGGAAGGCTACGGCGAAATCATCGGCGGCGGCGAGCGCATCGCCGACTACGACCTGCTCCTCGCGCGCATCAAGGAGCACGATCTGCCGCAGCAGGCCTTCGAGTGGTATCTCGATCTGCGGCGCTACGGCACCGTGCCCCACGCCGGCTTCGGCATGGGCATCGAGCGCGTCGTCAGTTGGATTTGCGGCCTCGAGCATCTGCGCGAGGCCATTCCGTACCCGAGGATGCTCTACAGGATGTACCCGTGAAGATCGGTTTCGTTTCCCTTGGGTGCCCGAAGAACCTCGTGGACGGCGAGGTGATGCTCGGGCTTGCGCAGACGGCGGGCCACGAGCTCACGCCGGCGGCCGAAGGCGCCGACGTGCTCATCGTCAACACGTGCGCGTTCATCGATCGCGCGAAGCAGGAATCGATCGATGCGATTCTCGAAATGGCGCAGCACAAGCAGCGCGGCGCGTGCGCACGGCTGATCGTCACCGGGTGCCTGGCGGAACGCTATCGCGACGAACTCAAGCGAGAGATCCCGGAGATTGACGCGGTACTGGGGACTGATGAAGTCGAGGGCATCGTCGCGGCGATCGGTTCGATGCCCGATGGCCGACGGCCGAAGATCGATGGCCGATGGCCGAAGGCCGATGGCCGATGGCCGATGGCCGATAAACGAAGTTCGATGGCCGATGGCCGACGGCCGAAGACCGATGGCCGACGGCCGATGGCCGATGAACGAGGTCCGATGTGCGATGACCGAGCTCAAATGAGCACGGTGCGACCGCTGACGCTTTATCGAACGCCCATCGATCATCGCCCATCGCCCGTCCCCCATCGAAGCGCGATCCCGACGTATCTCTACGGTGCCGAGACGCCCCGTGTACAGACGACGCCGCGCCACTACGCGTACGTCAAGGTGGCCGAAGGCTGCGACTACACCTGCGCGTTCTGCATCATCCCGACGCTTCGGGGCGCGTATCGGAGCCGGACCCGCGAGTCGGTTGTCGCCGAGGCGCGCGCGCTGGCGGCGCGCGGCGTCAGGGAGCTGCTCCTCATTTCGCAGGACACGACGTTCTACGGCATCGACCGCGGGGAACGCGGCGAGCTCGCGCGCCTGCTCCGCGAGCTGAACACCGTGGACGGCCTCGAATGGATTCGCCTGCTCTACCTGTATCCCACGACGATCACGGACGACGTCCTGGCATCGATGGCCGACTGCGAGAAAGTCTGCCGCTATGTCGACCTGCCGCTCCAGCACGCGTCGGCAGCCGTGCTGAAGCGCATGCGCCGGCCCGGCAATCGCAAGACGTACGACGCGCTGCTGGCGCGGATCCGCGCGCGCGTTCCCGGCGTGACGCTTCGCACGACCTTCATCGTCGGCTTCCCCGGTGAAACCGACGGGGACGTGGCCGAACTGGAGTCGTTCATCGACGACACCGGGTTCGATCACGTCGGTGTGTTCACCTATTCCCACGAGGAAGGCACCCGCGCGTATTCGTCGACCGATGACGTGCCCGCGCGGATGAAGCGTGCGCGGCGCGACCGGATCATGGCGCACCAGCGGCGCATCGTGGAGGCGCGGCAGCGGTCGCGCATCGGCGAAGAGGTCAGGGTTCTTGTCGACGGTCCGTCGGCCGACCATGAACTGGTGCTGCAAGGCCGGCTGGAAGGACAGGCGCCCGAGATCGACCCGTGCGTCTACCTGACCGACTGCGATCCCTCGGCGTACGCGGGTGGTCAACTCATCAATGCACGGATCGTGGGCGCGCAGGGGTACGACCTGATCGCCGCGCCTCCAGCCTGACCCTGC
The DNA here is from genome assembly GCA_050747805.1 of Vicinamibacterales bacterium. Classification (GTDB taxonomy): domain Bacteria; phylum Acidobacteriota; class Vicinamibacteria; order Vicinamibacterales; family 2-12-FULL-66-21; genus JAICSD01. The sequence goes on from JBOGIZ010000488.1 coordinate 3,789, forward strand.
GGGCCTGCTGCCGTCCGCTGGGAGTTGCCCTTTGTGAGTGCTATACTATTTGATGCTAGGGGCAAGGGTTTTCCTGACAGTGGGCCGGTTGCCCACTTTTTGTTTTTCAAGGGTCGGTTACGGGAACACGTGACGAGCTGACGCGGCTGCGTACCGCCGCGGAGCGGGTGGCGCGGAGCCATGGCCTCGATATTTTCGACGTGCAGCTCAGGCGGGAACCCATCGGCATGGTGCTCCGGGTCGTGATCGATCGCCAGCCGACCGGTCGCGTCGAGACGCCGGGCGAGAGTGTCGGCATCGAGGACTGTCAACGCGTCAGTCAGGACCTCGGCGCGTTGCTGGACGTCGAGCACGAGTTTGGACGCCAGGAGCTGGGCGACGCGTACACGTTGGAGGTGTCGTCGCCGGGCCTCGATCGTCCGCTCAGACATGAGGGAGATTTTCGGCGCTTCGAAGGGCGGCTGGCGAAGATCGTCACAACCGAGCCAATCGAGCGTCAGAGCGCGTTCGCGGGCCGGCTGCGCGGGATCGACGCGGGGTCGGTGCTGCTGGAACAAGGGCGCACGGTGCATCGCGTCCCGCTCGCGATGATCAAGCGCGCGAACCTGGACGTGGAATTTTAGCCGCCAGCTGGGAGCTGGAAGCTGGAAGCTGGAAGCTGGTAACTGAGATATGCAGAATCCGCTGTTACAGCAGATCGACGCCATCGCGAAAGAAAAGGGCGTCGAACCTGACATCATCATCGGCGCGGTACAGGACGCCATCGAGGCAGCCGCCCGCAAGCGCTACAAGAACGAAACGCTGCGGGCGCGGTTCAACACCGAGACGGGCCAGATCGAGCTGTGTGCCGTCAAGCGCATCGTCGCTGACGTGACGGATCCGCCCAATCAGATCTCGCTTGCCGAGGCCCAGCAGTTGTACGGCGACGAGGCGGAAGTCGACATGGAGATCGAGTTCCCCCGCCCGACCGAGGACCTGGGCCGCATCGCCGCGCAGACCGCCAAACAGGTGATCTTCCAGAAGGTTCGCGAGGCGGAGCGCGAGAACGTGTACGCCGAGTACAGCACCCGCGTCGGCGACGTGGTGAACGGCGTCGTGAAGCGGTTTGAAAACGGCGACATCATCATGGAGCTGGGCCGCATCGAGGCGCAGCTGCCGCGCAAGGAACAGTCGCGCGCCGAAAACTACGCGGTCGGCGATCGCGTGCGCGCGGTGATTCGCGGCGTGAACCGCAGCGCGAAAGGACCGCAGATCGTCCTCTCCCGGACCGATCCAGCCCTCCTCATCAAGCTGTTCGAGCAGGAGGTCCCGGAAATCTACGACGGGACGGTCGTGATCCGCGGCGCGGTGCGCGAAGCGGGCGATCGCGCCAAGGTGGCAGTCTACTCGCGCGAACGCGACGTGGATCCGGTCGGCGCCTGCGTCGGCATGAAAGGGACGCGCGTCCAGTCGATCATCCGCGAGCTCCGCGGAGAGAAGATCGACATCGTCGAATGGTCGGAGGATCCCGTTCAGTTCGTCACGCAGGCGATCAGCCCGGCCAAGGTGCAGCGCGTCTCGATCGTGGACGACGCCGAGAAGGTGATGGAAGTGGTCGTCGAGGACAAGCAGCTGTCGCTCGCGATCGGCAAGAAGGGCCAGAATGTCCGGCTCGCGGCGAAGCTGACGGGCTGGAAGATCGACATCAAGAGCGAGGAAGAAAAGCGCAAGGAAGTGGAAGCGCAGTTCGGCGCGCTCGAAATCGGCGGCGGCGCGCCGGCGGAAGCCGGAAGCGATGCGCCCGAAGGGGAAAGCGCCGAAGAAACATCGGCGGCCGCAGGCGTCCCGGAAGCGGCGGAGCCCTCGGACGCAGAGCCGGCCAAGACCGAATAGGGTCAACGTCCGACGACCGAACCTCCAACTCCGCAAAGCGCCGGGTTTCGCGAGATGCTGAACCGTGGACGCCTTGACGAAGTGGACGTTCGGAGTTGGAATTTTGGGAGTTCAGTTTATTGGCAACAGTTCGGATCTATAAAGTCGCGGAGCTGCTCAACCTCACGAGCCAGGGCGTCATGGCGCTCTTGAAGAAAGAGCACGGCATCGAGGTGAAGAGCGCGTCGAGCACGATCGAAGAGGTCGTCGCGCGCGAGTTCGTGGCGAAGCAGGCACGGCAGCGCGGACTGAAAGTGCCGTCGAATGCCGCGCTGACCGACACCTCGAGCCCCGCGGGCCGCGGCGCGGTCAAGAAAGGCGGCAAGCCGGCCGAGCCGCCCAAGCCGGCAGCGCCCGCGATGCCCGCGCCGCGTCTGATCAAGACCGCGAAACCGCCGGCGCCTCCGGCCGAAGTGCCCGCCGCCGCGCCCGAATCGACGCTGGCGATGCTAGAGCCGCCGGAACCGCCGGCGGCCGAACCTGAACTTCCCGTCCCCGTGGCGGCCGCGGCACTCCCGTCGCCTGTAGAAACGCCCGAACCGACGCCGCTTGCGGCCGAGCCACCCGCGACGGCGCCCGCTGTGGAACCGCCCGCCGCGGAGCCCGCAGCGGCGGCGCCCGCACTGCCACCCACGCCGCCGCGTCCGGCAGCGCCGGCGCCTGGACGAATCGTGCCGCCGACCC
>JBOGIZ010000489.1:0-14060 GCA_050747805.1 Vicinamibacterales bacterium
ACGTTGTGCCCGACGCGCTCCTCGGTCCGAACAATGACTGGGCGATTGAAGGCCTGTTCCAGCCGCGATTCAACCCTGCCGCGGGTGTGCTCGTGTCGCAGCCGCCGCCGCCTCCAGCGGGACTCCCGGGCGCAGGCGTTCCCGCCTCCGCGCAATTCCTGGACGATGGGATCAACCGCGTCGTCATCAAGGCTGGGCTGCCCGCGGACGGTTATCTCGTGCTGCTCGATTCGTACAATCCGGACTGGCACGTGGACGTCGACGGGGCCGAAACGACGCTGATGCACGCGGACGGACTCTTTCGGTCCGTTCATCTGAGGCGCGGCACGCACATCGTCACGTTTACCTACCGTCCGCGAGCCGTCTACCTTGGCGCGGCCATCACGGGCGGGGCTGCGCTCGTCCTGCTAGGATGGTTCGTGCTGGAAGCCGCCGCTGACCGGCGCCGATCTCGAATGCATGTCGAGTCGCACGTGCAGATTGCGAACTGACTGACTGTCCCGTGAATGGTCCACCGCCTGCCGCGGGCAGCCGCCTCTGGTGGTGGCTGGTTGGGGCAGTGTCGGTCTGGCCCGTGCGCGGGGTTTTCAGCCTCCACCGGATCTTCTTCGTCCGCGACCTGTCGCTCTTCTTCTGGTCGCGTCACCTCTGGCTCCGCCACACGATCTTCGCCGGGCACGCGCCGTGGTGGGATCCGTACGTCGCGTCAGGACAGTCGGCCGTCGCCGACGCCCTCAATCAGCTGCTGATGCCGGTGACGCTCGCGATTCGGCTTTTGCCGTCCGATGTCATCTCTTTCAACGTCTGGGCGGCGCTTCCGATCCCGATCGCGGCGCTCGGCGCGTTCGCCTTCCTGCGTGAACGCGTGCGCGCGCCCGCCGCGGCGCTCGGGGCGCTCGTCTTTGCGCTCGGCGGGCCCGCGGTATCGATGGTGAACGCGCCGAATCTGTCGTGGTCCGTTGCGCTGATGCCATGGGTGCTCTGGGCGTGCGCCAGGTCCGGCCGCCGGGCGACGGCGGTCGCGATTGCCTTCGCGCTGCAGGCGCTCAGCGGCGAGCCGGTGACGCTTGCGTCGACTGCCGCGCTTGCGCTCGCGATCGCGATCCCCGAGTACGGCGTGAGGGCGGCGCTTCGCGTGCTCGCGGGTCTCGTCGCGGGCGCCGCGCTCGCCGCGCCGCAGCTCGTCCCCATGACGGTTGCCGCGCTCAAGTCCCACCGCGGCACGATCGCGACGCCCGACTTCTGGTCTCTCCATCCCGTCTCACTCTGGCAAGTTGTTCTCCCACACCTTTTTGGCGACTACTACCACGCGTTTCTCGCGGACCTGCCCTGGATGGGCGCGCTCAACTTTGGCCGCGATCCGTTCTTCTATTCGCTCTACCTTGGGCCGATGACGCTGCTGCTCGCGGCCGCGGCGATCGCCGGCCGGCCCCGCAGAGCGATCGCCTGGTACGTGCTCGCGAGCGTGTTCCTGTTCGCCGCGCTCGGCGGCTACACGCCCGTGTATCCGTTGGCGCGACGCCTACTGCCTGCGCTCCTGTATTTCCGCTTCCCGGTCAAGTACTTCGTGGTGGCGGCGTTTGCCACAGCGGTGCTTGCGGCCGAGGGCTTCGATGCCCTCCTCGCGGAGAAGAAATCCGCCGCACTGCGGAGCGTCGCCACGTGCGGGGCCATCGTGGCCGTCGTGGGACTCGCGGCCGCTTGCGTCTTCGTCTTCTCTCCGGCGGCGATGGCGCACGTCGCCTATAAGCTGGCGCTGGCCACGCATGTCGAAAGTCCCTCCGCCGCGGGAGCGTTTCTCGCAAGGGTGGCCCCCATCCTCACAGCCCGCGCCGCAGGACTGCTGCTTGGCGCTGTGCTCCTGACGTTGCTTGCGATTCACGATACCCGGCGCGCGCCGCTGGCGCTCACCCTCGTGTTCGCGGCCGCCTGCGTCGATCTCGCGATCGCGAACGGGGCGCTGAATCCTACCGCCGATGCGTCGCTGTTCGCGCCGCCCGCCTGGTACGCCGCGCTCGCCGGGCCCGCGCGCGTGTATATCGGCGGACGCGTCCGCGGCTTCATGAACACCGGCGACAGGGATGCGTCCGATGTGTGGCGGATCCCGCCAGCGGCCTCGGCCGTGCTCGGACGCATGGAACTGAACGCGGAGCTTCCGATGGCGCCGTCTGGATGGTCCGTGCGCGAGGCGCTCTCGTACGACCTTCCCGTATTGTGGTCCGCGGCGTACGACAGGACCGTTCAGCGCTTCGAGCGCGCGAACGATGCTGAGCGCGATGCGTTTTTCCGGAGGACCGCCGTCCGCTGGTGCGTGCAGTCCGAGGCGCGGCCGCGACCGTGGCATGAAATCGCCAACGTGCCGGACTGGGCCATGCGCGTCTACGAGTGCAACCCGTCCGCCGCGCGCGCGTTTGTCGCGACCGTCGTCCAGTCCGCGCCAGATTCGTCCAACGAAGACTGGCAGCGTGAGGCGCTCTTCGACCCGCGGCTGCCTGACACGATCGCGCGCGTCGCCCGCATGCCGTCGCGGTACGGAGCCGCCGGCGCGCCCGCGCCAGCCGCGGCCAGTATCGTTCGCGACGCGCCGGGCGAGGTTGTGGTCGAGGCCGCCAGTCCCGGCGACACGGTCCTCGTCCTGCGCGACACGTACGATCCATCATGGCGAGCGGAGGTAGACGGCGTCCCGGCCGAGATCGTCCCGGCCGATCTGCTGTACCGCGCGGTGGCGCTCCCGCCAGGGCGGCACACGGTGCGGTTCGTCTACCGGCCGCGGGCGCTGATCGATGGTCTAATGATTGCGGGGCTGATGGCGCTGTTGCTGATCGGAGCGGAGGTCGGAGGTCGGAGGTTGGAGGTTGGAGGTTGGAGGTCGGAGGTTGGGAAGACACGACCTCAGCCGCCATCTTCCAGCCTCCAGCCTCGAACCTCCAACCTCGAGCCTCCAACCTCGAGCGTCCAACCTCCAACCTCCAACCTCGAGCCTCCAACCTCCAACCGCGGTTTCACTCTCGTCGAACTGCTCATCGTCATCGCCATCATCGCGATTCTCTTCTCCGTCGCGCTCGCGCAGTACCGAAATATGCGCGCGCACGGCAACGAAGCCTCGACGGTGCAGTCGCTGCACGCGATCGCCACGGCTCAATGGCAGTTCGCGGCCACCTGCGGAAATCTGCACTATGCGACGACGCTGACCGCGCTCGGGAAGCCCGCGCCTTCGACCGGACAGGCCTTCCTCAGTCCCGATTTGACCGGCGCCGATACGATTCAGAAGTCGGGCTACTGGATCCGCATGTCGACCAAGCCCGACGACGACACGACGACGGTCGGCTGCAACGGCGCGGCGCTCGCCGACGGCTACGTCGTGACCGCGGACCCGCTCACGCCAGGGACGACAGGCACGAAGTACTTCGGCGTGAATACCGAGCGGACGATCTACGCCGATCAGGCTCAGACCTTCACGGGCGACATGCAGGACAGCGGGAGCCCGTCGCACGGGACCGAGGTGAAATAGAGGCGCCAGTGCTGTGGCCCACGCGACCGCTCACGGCGCGGAGCGGCCGGGCACGATATCGGAGATCTGTGTCAAAATAACGTTGATCCATGTCATCGCTTGCGCGCAAGCTCCTGACGGCGTTCGGCGTGCTCGGTCTCGGGGCGTCGAGCGCGGCCGCCTACGTCCATTACCAGCTGATCCGGAATCCGGACTACTCGAGCTTCTGCGACATCAACGCGACGGTGACGTGCAAGACCGCGTACCTCAGCCGCTACGGCTCGATCGGCGGCGTTCCCGTCGCGGTCGGCGGCGTCGTGTTCTTCGTCTGGGTGCTGCTGATGGTGTGGGCGTCGCGAGGAAAAAGCCGCGTGGCCGACACGGCGCCCGGGTACATCTTCGGCGTCTCCACGCTCGCGCTCGCGGCGGTGCTCTATCTCGCGTACGCGTCGTTCTTCATTTTGCACGCGGCGTGTCCGCTCTGCATCACGACCGATCTCGCGGTCATCGGCGTCTTCATCGTTTCCGGAGGAGCCAGTTCTGTGCCCATGTCGAGTCTTCCGCGCCGCGCGGTGCGTGACGTCGGAATCATGCTCACGACGCCGGTCGCGCTCATCGTCGCGCTGCTGTTCGTGGTCGGCGCCGCGTCGGGCGTCACGCTCTTTCCGCAGCAGACCGAGCGCCCGGTGGTTCCGACGGCGCCGCCGCTCAACGATCAGCAGCAAACGGAATTCGAGCGCTGGTGGAACATGCAGCCGCGCGTCACGCTGCCCTTCCCGAGCGACGGCGCGAAGGTCGACATCGTCGAATTCAGCGACATGCAGTGTCCGGCCTGCCGGGCGCAGTACTTCGCGTACGAGCCGATCTTCCAGAAGTACGCCGACCGTCCCCAGGACGTGAAGCTGACGATGAAGATGTTCCCGCTCAACGCGAACTGCAACGCCAACATCACCGCGACCATGCACCCGGCGGCGTGCGACGCGGCCGCCGCGGTCGTGATGGCGCGGGGGAAGGGCACGTTCGACAAGGTCGTCGACTATTTCTTCGTGCACCAGGACGACATGACCCCCGATTGGGTGAAGCACGAAGCGGCTGACGTGGGAAAGGTCAAGGACTTCGACGCCGAGTTCCCGCGCGCGATCCAGGAAGTGAAAACCGAGGCATCGGCCGGCGGTCCGCTGCAGATCGACTCGACGCCGACGTTCTTCATCAATGGTCGGCGTTTGCCAGGCGGCGGCATCCCTCCGCAGTACTTCGACGAAGCGATCCAGCTCGAACTGAAGAACCCCAAGTAGGGCTTATGGCTGATGGCTCAGGGCTTATGCGGTCGGGGCTCACGGCCCATGGCTGGTGGCACACGCGCACTGGCATGAGCCTTAAGCCCTAAGCCATGAGCCTTGCGCCGGCTATCCGCACCGCCGAGCTGACGAAGGACTTTCGCGTCGGATTCTGGCGTCCGAAGCCGTATCGCGCGCTGGATCGACTGTCGATTGAGGTGGCGCCCGGCGACGTCTTCGGCTTTCTGGGCCCCAACGGCGCGGGCAAAACCACCACGCTTAAGCTGCTGATGCAGCTCGTCTTTCCAACGAGCGGCACGGCTGAAATTCTTGGCCGCCCTGCGGGGGACGTGTCCGTCCGGCGGCGCATCGGGTACCTTCCCGAAAACCCATACTTCCAGGATCACCTCACGGCCGAGGAACTGCTCGACTACTACGGGCGGATCTTCGGCATGAGCGCCGCCGATCGGCGGCAGCGCGTCTCGCGGACGCTCGATCGGCTCGGCATCGGCGGCGAGCGCCGGCTGCAGCTCCGGAAATTCTCGAAAGGAATGCTGCAGCGGGTCGGCCTGGCGCAAGCGCTCCTGAACGATCCCGAAGTGGTCTTTCTCGACGAGCCGATGTCGGGTCTCGATCCGCTCGGCCGCCGCGACGTGCGCGCGCTCATGCTCGAGCTGCGCGACCAGGGACGGACCATCTTCTTCAGTTCGCACATTCTGTCGGACGCCGAAGCGCTGTGCAGCCGGGTCGCGATCCTCGCGAAGGGACAGCTCGCCGCCGCCGGCCGTCTGACGGAACTCCAGGCGTTCGCCGTACGCGGCTGGGAACTGGTCGTGGCGAACGTGCCGGCTCCAGCGCTCGATCGCGTTCGCGCGCGCGCGCTGCACGTACTCACGATCGCCGGCGACCGCTACGCGATCGATCTGCCGCCGGACGGCCGTCCCGAAGAAGTCCTGCGCGACCTGACGGCCGCCGGCGCGACGCTCGTCTCGCTCAACCCACTCCGCGAAACGCTCGAAGACTTGTTCGTGCGTCGAGTCGCCGAAGTGGGCGAGGGAGCCCGAACATGAGCGCGAACGAGCGGACGCGAGTGAGCCACGCGAGCGGCGCGGGGATCGTGGGGGCCCCGCGCTCAGAGAGATTTCTGCGCGAAACGCTCCGCCCACGATGCGCCAACCACAGACGCGAAAAGCTGGGAGCTAGCGGCTGGGAGCTGGCAGCTGGCAGCTGGAAGCTGGGAGCTGGAAGCTGGGAACTGCATTGAACACCGTCCGCGCGATCGCCGGCGCGGTGTTTCGCGAATCGGTGCGTGACCGTGTCTTCTACAACCTCGTGCTCTTCGCCGTGCTGCTCGTCGGCGCGTCGATCCTGCTCGGACAGCTCACCGCCGGACAAGACGTCAAGATCATCAAGGATCTCGGCCTGTCGGCCACATCCATCTTCGGTCTGTTCATCGCGATTTTCGTCGGCATTCAACTCGTCTCGAAGGAGGTCGAGCGCCGCAGCGTGTATCCGCTGCTGGCCAAGCCGGTCCGCCGCTCGGAGCTCATCGCCGGCAAGTACGCGGGCCTTCTACTGACGCTGCTGGTCAACATGGTGGTGATGACCGTCGCGCTCTACGGCGCGCTCTTCATCCTCGCCCGAGGCGTGCCGCTCAATATTCAGGGCGCCTGGGACGCGCCGGCGATGGATCCGGCGCTGCTCAAGGCGATCGCGCTGATCTTCGTCGACCTCGCCGTCGTGACGGCGCTCGCGCTCTTCTTTTCGAGCTACTCGAGCCCGATGCTCTCGGCGGTCTTTACGCTGGGCATCTACGTGGCGGGACAGTTCAGCGGGGATCTGCGGCACTTCGATCAAACGGTGTCGTCGCCGGCGGCGGCCGCGCTCGCGAAGGCCTGCTACTACGTGCTGCCAGACTTTTCGAAGTTCGACGTCAAGCTCGCCGTTGTCCATGGGATTCCGGTCTCGGCCGGGTACGTCGCGTTTTCGGCTGCCTACGCGGCCGTCTACATCGCAGCGCTCCTTTGTGGCGCGATGGTCATCTTCGCCCGTCGGGACTTCAAGTGACGAGTCGCTGGCGATTCGCGGCGTCGGTCGTGTGCTTCGCCGGGGCCGTCGCGCTGCACGCGGCGCAGGACCGCATCGCGCCGGCGCCGAGCGTCGATCGGCCCGACATCCTGTTCGTGCGCTCACCGACGCTGATGAAGCGGCTCACGCTCGGCAACGCGGGCCTGGCGGCTGACGTGTACTGGATCCGCGCGCTCCAGCATTTCGGCGCCGAGCGCCTGTCGCCGCCGTCGCACGTCCGCACCTACGCCCTGCTCTATCCATTGCTCGACCTCACAACGTCGCTCGACCCCTACTTCAACATCGCGTACCGATTCGGCGCGATCTTTCTCGGCGAGCCGTATCCGGGCGGTCCAGGCCGTCCGGACCTGGCCGTGGCGCTGCTCCAGAAGGGAATCGCGGCTCAGCCCGATAAGTGGCAGTACATGCAGGATCTCGGATTCGTCTACTACTGGCACTTGCACGACTACCAGACCGCGGCCGAGTGGTTCGAACGCGCCGCGGCGGTGCCCGGGGCGCCGAATTGGATGCGCCCGCTGGCCGCGACGACGCTGGCGGAGGGCGGGAAGCGGGGGGCGTCGCGGGAGTTGTGGGAGGCCATCGCGCAGTCGGACGAACCGTGGCTGCGGACGTCGGCGGCCCAGCGGCTCTCGCAGCTTGACGCGATGGACGACATCGACGCGATCGAAAAACGCGTGGACGCGTTCCGCCGCGTCCATCCCGGCGCGGCCGTGAGCTGGGAGGCGCTGACAGATGCGCGCGTGCTGCCAGGCGTCCCGCTCGATCCCTCTGGAACGCCCTTCGTGATCGATCCCGCGACCGGGCGGATCACCGTATCGAACGCCTCGAAGCTGTTTCCCCTGCCGGGACAGCTCTCACAGCCGCAATGATCGCGCTGCCGCCCTGGCTCGGCCTCACACTCTTCGCGGCCTTCGGGCTGATCGTCGGCAGCTTCTTGAACGTGTGCATCTATCGACTCCCGCGCAAGGCCTCGATTGCGTGGCCGGCGTCGCGCTGCCCGTCATGTATGCGGACGCTTGCCTGGTACGAGAACATTCCGGTCGTCAGCTATGCGGCGCTCGGCGGCCGCTGCCGGACGTGCCGCGCGCCGATCGGCATCAGATACCCGGTTATCGAAGCGTTGACGGCGGCGGCGTTCGTCCTCTGCTACCTCGTGTTCGGCGTCACTCCGCTCGCCTTCGTGCGGATCGGTTTTTCCTGCGTACTGATCGTCCTGTTCGCGATCGACCTCGAGCACCAGATTCTGCCCAACATCATCACGCTCCCGGGCATCGTCGCCGGGCTGGTGGCGAGCGTCTTTGTGCCTCCCGGCATTGTGATGGCGCTGGCGGGCGCGGCCGCGGGAGGCGCGACGCTGTGGCTGATCATCGAGCTGTGGCTCCGCCTGCGCGGAGTCGAGGCGATGGGATTTGGCGACGTGAAGATGCTGGCCATGGTCGGGGCGTTTCTCGGGCTCAAGCTCGTCATCCTGACCTTCGTGCTGTCGTCGATCGTCGGCGGCATCATCGGCGCCGCCTTGCTGGCGACCCGCCGCGCGGGCCTGTCGACCGCGCTTCCCTACGGCACAATGATCGCCGTCGCCGCCTTCGTCGCCAGCCTCGAAGGGGATCGCCTCGTCATCTGGTACCTGTCGCTGTACAGATGACTCGGCGATTGATGATTGGCGGTTGCCGAGTGCCGATCGACGGATTGGCGATTGATGGATTGCCGATCGACGGAGTGCCGATTGCCAGAATGCCGATCGACGGAGTGCGGATTGACGAATGCCGATTGGCGCTCCGATCGAGAGCGGTGGCCAGTCAATCGACAGTCGTCGCGTTCAATCGTCAATCACCCAATCGTCAATCGCGCAACCCGATCGCCAACCGGCAATCCGTCGATCTGTTAATCGCCAATCGCCAATCCTTCGATCGCCACTCGGCACTCGGCAATCGGCAGTCCGTGGCTCGGCACTCGGCACTCGGCAATCGCCAATGACTCGCTCGGCTTACCTTTTCCTGGGCCTGACCGCGATTGTGGCGGCGCTGTCGGCGGCGCTTGCGTTTGCGGTGCTGCGGTTGTTCGCGGCGGCGCGCGAAGCCGCGCGGGGGACGAAAACCGATTCGCCGGAGAGCGCCTTCGTGGCGGCCGCGCTCGAAGATGCCGTCCGGCGGATGAAGACGCAGGAGCGCGCGATGCAGGCGCGCGCCGAAGCGTCGGAGCGCCTGAGCGGGGAGATCATCGCCAGCCTCACGTCAGGGCTGCTCGTGGTCGATCGCGACGAGCTGCTCGTGACGCTCAATCCGGCGGGACGCCGGCTGCTCGATCTTCCCGAGACCGGCCGCGCGGAGGACTTCCGGCGCGCGCTCGGGGCCCGGGCCTCCGGGCTCGCCGACGTCATCGAGGAATGCGTGTCGAAGGGCGAGCCCATCGTCCGCCGGACGGTCACGCTCGGGACCGGTCCCGACGGCGCGACGCACGTCGGCGTCACGGTGTCGCCCATCCGCGACGAGCACGGACACGCGCACGGCGCCATCTGCCTGTTCAGCGATCTGAGTGCGATCGTGGCCCTCGAAGAACAGCTTCGCCTGAAGGACTCGCTCGCGCGCCTCGGCGAGATGACCGCCGGCATCGCGCACGAGTTTCGCAATGGCCTCGCGACGATTCACGGCTACGCGCGGCTGCTCGATCTCGATCGGCTGCCGGCCGACGTTCGCCCGTACGTGCAGGGAATCCGCGACGAAACGGAGGCGATGGGCCAAATCGTCACGAAATTCCTCAACTTCGCCCGTCCGACCGAACTGACGCTGGCGCCCGTGGATCTGCGGGGAATCGCCGAACGCGCCGCCGACGAGATCCGCGCCGACGCGCGATCGAAGGGCGGCGATGTGGTGGTGCGCGGCGACTTCGCTCCGGTCGAGGGGGACGAAGTGCTGCTGCGGCAGGCGATCAGCAACCTGTGCCGCAACGCCCTCGAAGCCTGCGCCGAGGCCGGCGTCCCGCCGCGCATTGCGATCGAAGGCCTCCACGAGCACGGGCAGATCCGCATGAGCATCGTCGACAACGGCCCGGGTATCGATCCGAAGGTGGCGCCGAAAATGTTCCGGCCGTTCGTCACCACGCGCGCACGCGGGACCGGGCTCGGCCTCGCGCTCGTCCAGAAGATCGTCGTCACGCACAACGGACGCGTGACCGCACACGATGAACCGGGCGGCGGCGCGCGCTTTACGGTCATCCTTCCGGCGTCGGAGCGCGCGGAGTAGAGTCCGGCCACGACGCGGCCGCGCGTCGAGTGGCAGGATCTGCGAGCCATCCGGTCGGCGGATATTGCCGCTGCTGCCACATTCCCCGCGCCGCGAATCGACGATGCGGTCAATCCCTGAGCAAATTCGCGTCCGCGGCTGCGTGCGGCGAGCGGATCGCATCGTGCAATCGCGGTGCGCATGCGCGGCTTCACGCTGATCGAAACACTCGTCGCGACGGGTCTGCTGGCGGTGATCGCGCTCGGCGTCGCGCCGTTGACAATTATCGCGACGGAAGAGAATGCGGCGGCGTGCCGCCAGGTGCTGGCGTCGGCACTCGCGGCTGGAAGACTCGAAGAGCTGCGATCGCTGACCTTCGCGTACGACGCGGCGGGACTTCCCGTGAGCGATGACACGACGAACCTCGCGTCGTGCACGGCCGACGCAGGCGGCGCCGGTCTGAGCGCGTCCCCGGCCGGTACGCTCGCCAACAACGTCAGCGGCTTCGTCGATTTTCTGGATGCGCACGGCAACTGTCTGGGCGCTGGACCGCCGATGCCTGCGGAAACCGTCTTTACCCGGCGGTGGGCGATCGTCCCGCTGCCATCCGATCCGGGCAATTCGCTGGCGATGACGGTGGTCGTGACCACGGATCGGCGGGAAGGTGTCCGGGCTCCGTCCGATGCGATCCTGACGACCGTCAGGACACGGAGCGCACCGTGAAGGGGACCGGCAGCGCGCGCGGCTTCACGATCGTCGAGCTGATGATCTCGACGGCCGTGATGCTCGTCGTGACGGGAGCGATCTTTCGAATCCTCATTCCGGCGCACGCCGTGGCCCAGGTGCAGCCGGAGGCGCAGGACATGCAGCAGCGGATGCGCGTGGCGTCCGGCACGTTGTTGCGGGATCTCGCGCGGGCCGGGGCAGGTCCGGACCTTGCGGCACCGATAGGTTCGCTCGCGCAGGTGTTGCCGCCGGTACTGCCGCGCGTCCTCGGCGCAAAGGCCCCCGACGCGCCGGACGCCGCGTTCGGCGATCGCATCACGCTCGTCACGGTGCTCCAGAGTGCGTCGCAGACCACCATCAACGCCGCGCTCCCCGCCCCATCGTCTCTGCTGACGGTGAACGAGCCGGCGACGTGTCCTGCGGGCCGTCCGGTCTGCGGATTGACGGTGAACGACGAAGCCGTGATGTTCGATGGCACCGGCAGTTTCGACCTGTTTTCCATCGCCTCCGTCACGGGAAGTGCGGCGGGGCTCGAGCTGCTCGGCGAGTCGATGAGCGCGGTGTACCTTCCAGGCGCGGTGGTGGCGAAGGCAGCGAGCCGCTCGTACTACCGCGACGCCTCCACGAATGCGCTGATGATGTACGACAACGGCCCAGGCGCCGCGCTGCCGCTCGTCGACAACGTCGTTGGGCTCTCGTTCGAGTACTTTGGCGATCCGTCGCCGCCGGTGCATCCGAAGCCGCCTTTGGGCATCGCGAATTGTCTCTACGACGCGAAGGGAAATTACAACGCGGCGGGCATGCTGACACTCACGGGCGATGGGTCGCTTGCCGCGCTGCCGCTCGCGATGTTCAGCGACGGCCCGTGGTGCGGCGGCGGCACGAATCTGTTCGACGCCGATCTGATGCGCATCCGCCGGATCAGGGTGACGATTCGCATTCAGACGCCGCTCGCGGCGCTCCGCGGTCAGAACGCCGCGCTGTTTGCCAATCCCGGCACGAGTCGCGAGGGACTGCGCCAGTTGCCCGATCTCGTGGCATCGTTTTCCGTCGCGCCGCGCAACCTGAACCTGGACCGATGATGCACCAGACGCGCGACGAGCGGCGAGGGTTCCGCGAGGAGGGCAGTGCGCTTCTCCTCGCGCTGCTGAGCGGCATGCTGCTGTCGGCGTTCGGGCTCGCGCTCGCGCTCGCCAGCGCTGCCGAGACGATGATCGCGGCCAACGCGCGGCTGACGCAGCAGGCCCGCTATGCGGCCGACGCGGTCGTCGACCGGGCGCTGTCCGACCTTGCCGCGCTGCCTCTGTGGACGGTCGCGCTCGCGCCGGCGGTCGTGCCGGAGTGCGCCGCCGTCCGCTCGTCATTCGCCGGGTCCTGCGGCGTTTCGTCGGACTTGATCCTGACGCTTCCCGGAACGAATCAGACCATCGATCTGGCCGTCGCGACCGACGCGCTGCAAGCCGCAAGCGACTCGGCGAATCAGTGGGGCGCGAACAACCCGGTCTGGCGCCTGTACGCCTTCGGTCCACTGCGCGGCCTGGCGCCGGGGGCCGGGATCGACAGCGCCATCGTGGCCGCGCTATGGGTGGCGGACGATCCTGCCGAAACAGACGGTGATCCCTTGACCGACGTCAACGGCGTGCTGATGCTGCATGCCGAGGCGTACGGGCCGTCGGCCACGAAACAGGCAATCGATGCGACCGTCGCTCACCCCGCGGCGGGCCATCCCGGGGTTCGGGTGATCGCCAGGAGGCCGCAGTGATTTCGGAGGCCCGCTTCGGCTAAAATAGAGCAAACAGGAGCCTTATGACCCGCATCCTTCCGGCCGTCGTCGTGTTCGCGGTCGCGGCGCCCCTGGCCGCCTACGCACAGGCACCCTCGTCCGGATCGTCGGCACCCACGGCCGCTCCGGCCGGACAATCCCCGTCGCTCGAGCAGCTGGCGAAGGAAGAGGCCGCGCGCAGGAAGGCCGCGGAGGCCAACGGCACCGCGCCGAAGAAGGTCTACACCAACGATGATTTGAAGCCCGCCCCGCCGCCCCCTGGCGTCTCCGACACCTCTGGCGATCGGGCAAAGGCGGGCGACAGCACGGCTGATGGGAAAAAGACCGACGCGAAGGACCCGAAGGACGCGGAGGGCGGCGACAAGGCGCAAGGTGGCGACAAAGCGGCGGACGACAAGACGCCGCCCGAGCAGACCCCGAAGTACTGGCACGATCGCATGCAGCAGGCGCAGGACGACCTCCAGCACAATCAGATGTACGCAGAGGCGCTGCAGTCGCGCATCAACGGGCTGTCGGCCGACTTCGCCGCGCGCGACGATCCCTACCAGCGCGCGCAGATCGCCGACGATCGGCAGAAGGCGCTCGCCGAACTGAGTCGCGTGCACGACGAAATCGACAAAGGCAAACAGCGCATTTCGACCATCGAAGAGGACGCCCGTAAAGCCAACATCCCGGCGGGCTGGATCAGGTAAGGGCCCTGACGGGCCCTAAGACGCCGACCCCCAGCGGCAGACGTCAACGCAGTCGAGACACCCAGGTTCGCGCTCTGCGCTCGAGCGGTAGCGCCAACGCCGGCGGCGATCTACCTATGTCTTTTCGTCTCATCGCTTCGTGCGTCCTCTTGAGCGCCGCCGCGCTGACGGCGCACTGCTCCGATCCCGACGCCGCGCGGGTGAAAGCGACCACCCGGCCCACCTACGACCACAAGACCGGCAAGCTCCTTCAGCTGACGTACGATCGCAACAAAGACGGCGTGATCGATACCTGGACCGACATGGACGGCACGCGTGCCATCCGGTCGCGCATCGATCTCGATGAAGACGGCCGGATCGATCGGTGGGAGTACTACGACGCAAGCGGCAACCTGACGAAAGTCGGCTTCTCGCGCGCCAACAACGGCCAGCCAGACGCCTGGGCGTATGCTGGCCCTGACGGCCGGATCTCGCGAATCGAGATCTCGTCGACGGCCAACGAGCACAAGATCGATCGCTGGGAATACTACGACGCGGCGCTCGCCGCCCCCAACGGCGACGCCGCCGGCACGCTCGTCCGGGCGGAAGAAGACACGATGGGCGACGGCAAGCCGCACAAGTGGGAAACCTACGAGAACGGACAGGTCAAGACCGTCGCCTTCGATGAAGACGGCGATGGCAAACCCGACCGTCGGCTGACGTACGACGACGGCCGCCTCGTCCTCATCGAATCCAGTCCCGACGCTTCGGGCGCCTATCGCACGCGTACGGTGGTCAAGTAAC
>JBOGIZ010000490.1:0-1929 GCA_050747805.1 Vicinamibacterales bacterium
GTATGGAAGCTCGGTGACGATGATCGCCGACTTGCCGCCGCGCAGCTCCTCGATGTGGGCGCGCGCGCGCATGACGACGCGGCCGCGTCCGGTGCGATACGCGTCGCGGATCCCGGAGCGACCGACGATGTACGCGCCTGTCGGGAAGTCGGGCCCCTTGACGTGCTTCATCAGCCGGTCGACGTCGATCTCCGGCTCGTCGATCATCGCGACTACGGCGTCGACCACCTCGCCGAGCCGGTGCGGCGGCATGTTCGTCGCCATCCCGACGGCGATGCCGGAGGAGCCGTTGACGAGCAGGTTGGGGAAGCGCGCGGGGAGGACCAGCGGTTCGCGGCGGGAGCCGTCGTAGTTGGGCGCGAAGTCGACGGTGTCCATGTCGAGGTCGCGCAGCATCTCGGTGGCGATGCGCGCCAGCCGCGCCTCGGTGTTGTGGCTGACGAACCCGTCCGTCAGGAACGAGTGATCGTCGGTGTCGACTCGGAGTGAATAGACAGCCTGAACGCCCGCGGGCTCTACCGAGACGACTTCGGCGTAGTAGTGGTCACCGGCAACCAATGGCTCCACAACCCGGCGCACCTCCTCGGACGCGATGCGATCGAGGATCGTGGTTCGGTCGCGCTCCCAGCGCTCGATGCGGTCCACGTTATGGCGACGCAGCCAGTCACGATCGGCCCACGGGCCACCCGATTCGGTCCGGATGTATTCGGAGACGAACGGCACGCGGTCGCTGCTCATAGCCCGACTCTGCAGGGGGATCGCGCGAAGGTCGCACAGAAGCTTGCGTTGCTTTGCACCCAGGAACCCGGCCCGCTCGGCGAACAGACGAGCCTCTCGCCTGTTGGTAATGACCGTCTTGTACTCGCCTCGTGGCGACGGCCCACAGCGACGGCTGACGATCCCAAACTCCAGCAGCAGGTTCTGCACGTCCGCGCACAGCTGCTCGCTGTATGAGGAATAAGAGATCTGGATCGTCTTGCGTGGTAGCAGCGACGACGATCCATCCCCGGTGAAAAGGGACTGCAGAAATGTGCGCTTGAAGGCCAAAGACCCTCGCCACACACGCTCCGGGACACGCTTGGCCGCGCTGCGAAAGCCCTGCAAGGGCGCCAGAGGGCTCTCACGGAACGCCGAGAGGTTTTGCACATCGAGCTCGAACAGATGACTGCCCGAGGCGATCACACGCTCGCTCACATAGCGGACTCCCCCAACGTGCTCATCATAAGCTGATACGACCGAGCGGAAGAAATCGCCGTCGATGTTGTTGAAGCCACCGCGTGTGTCCGAGACCCAACCCTCAGAAACGAAGGCACCCAGGAGGAGCGCGAGCGAGCGTTCGGATTCGCCCATCTCATGTCCGGGCATGCGCGGCGTGCGGTTCAGCACGACGTGGTCGCCGCTCTTCAACTCATCGAGGCGCTTCCACAGGAGCAGCGGCACGCCGACCATGTCGACAAGGCAGAGCACGGGGTGATTGTGGGTTCCGCACAGCGCGTAGCCCTCCCGCGTGCAGAGCTTCAGGGTGGCGTGCTCACCGGAGTGGAATAGGCGCGAAGCACGGACCGGGCGCGCGGTGCGGTCGAGAACCTCCAGATCGACGTTCAGATCGCTATCGGGCTGGAGTCCGCCCGCCAGATCCTCGATACGGACAGTCCCACCCGGCAAACCCACACGCGTGCTGCCAACAACGCAATACCGCATTGCGGCCGCTGGGTCGTCGTCAACTGAGCCAAAGTTGCCCTGGCCGTCGACGAGCTCGTTGCGCATCGAGAAGTCCTGGGCCATTCGCACGAGCGCGTCGTAGATCGCCGTGTCGCCGTGCGGGTGATAGTTGCCCATCACCTCGCCGACCACGCGCGAGCACTTGAAGTACCCGCGGTCCGGACGGAAACCGCCGTCGTACATCGCGTAGAGGATGCGCGTGTGCAC
>JBOGIZ010000491.1:0-7115 GCA_050747805.1 Vicinamibacterales bacterium
AGCGTCACGTTTCCCATTTGTCGCCGGCTCTCGCGCAAGGCGTCGGGCGGGCGCATCCCGTCCGCTTCCAGGCGCCGCTGGACCTCGAGGCGATGGCACTCGATCTCCTCGCGCATGTCGGCGTCAACACGCGGCCAATGGATCCATGACATGAGCTGCCGAAGAATTCTCATCGTCACTCCGCTCGAAGCACGGTCAGCGGATCCAGCTTGGCGGCGCGCCGCGCTGGAAGCCACGCGGCTAGCGCGGCAATGAGCGCGATCGTCGCGGCGGCGGCCCCGAGGACCAGCGGATCGTCAGGCTGGACCTCGAACAGGAAGCCTCTGATCGTGTGCGACAACAGCCATGACGCCGCAAGTCCCGAGACCAGGCCGGCGACGATCACGACCCCAGCGCCGCGCGCGAGCGCCGCCACCACAGAGGCCGGCTGCGCGCCGAGCGCGAGGCGGATGCCAATCTCGCGCGTCCGCTGGTTCATGACGAACGCCAGCACGCCATACACGCCCGTTGCCGCAATCGCCAGTGCCAGCAGCGCAAAGACCGATATCAGCTCCATGTTGAATCGGCGCTCCGCCGTCGCGCGATCGAAGAATTCGTCGGCCGTTCGAATGGCTGCCAGCGGAAGCGTCGGATCGACCGACCAGACAGCGGCTTTGACGACGGGAATCAGATTCTGAGGAGTCCGCGATCGCACCAGGAGCGCCCCACTGCCCGCGTACGACTGTCCATAGGGGACGAACGCCTGCGGCCGCGGATCGGTCGCGGGTCCTACGTATCGCATATCGCCGACAACGCCGACCACCTGATAGAGGATCCGATCGATCTGAATCCGATCACCGATAGGGTTCCGGCCTCCCCACAATTCCTTCACAGCCACCTCGTTGACGACCACCACTCGCTCGGAGTCCTGGCTGTCGGAGGCTTCGAGAGCACGTCCCGCGCGAGTCGGCACGTGCAGCATCTCGAAGAATCGATCGCTGATCCGCTGGAGCACGAGTTGCTTGGGCGATGCCCCTGTCGACGAAAGACTCTCGCCGGCCCGCAGAAATGGAACAGTCATGAAGCCGCCTTCGAACGGGCCGCCGCCGTTCACGTTCAGCGATGCGTTCAATCCCGGCCGCGCACGGACGGCAGCCAGTATGGCGGCCAGCTCGGTCTTCGCGCGCGCGCTCGCCGCATCTACCGACTGGCCGGGTATCCAGGGCAGCCGAATGTCGAAGGAGACGATGCCCGACGGATCGAAGCCCTTATCCACGGTCAGGACGCGCGCAAAGCTCGTGATCAGCAATCCTGCGGTCGCGAGCAGCAGCGTCGCCAGTGTGATCTCGCTCCACGCGAGACCGTAGCGAGCGCGTTGACGCGTTGGGTCGCCCGTCGTGGAATGTCCGCCGCCGCGCTTCAGTCCGTCAACGAGATCGAGGCGCGAGGCGTGAAACGCCGGAAAGATTCCGCAGACCAGCCCTGTTGCGATCACGACAGCCGCCATCACCGCGACCACGTGAACATCGAGCGTGATATTGCCGGCCCTGGGAATCGACGTTGGCAGGCTGGTCCGCAGAAGATTCAGGGTGAGCCGGCCGAGCACCAATCCGGCAGCTCCGCCGAACGCGGCGATCACCATCGTCTCGATCAGCAGTTGACCAGCGATGCGGCCGCGTCCGGCGCCGAGCGCGCCACGAATCGTCAGCTCCCGCACGCGTGCGGCGCCGTGCGCGATGAACAAGTTGGCAACGTTCGCGCATGCGATCAGCAGCACGCACGCGACGGCGCCGAGAAGCAGGAGCATCCACGTGCGCGCGTCCGATACGTAGGTGTCGAGCAGCGGCGCCAGTTCGACCACCGCGTAGCCCCTGTCGAAACCCGCGTGGTGGGTATCCAGCGCCGACTGCAGCTCGGTCAGCGCCGCCTCGGCCTGCGGCAGCGTCACGCCATCTCGCAGTCTGCCCAGAGCCGATGCGCCCATGCTCTGCTCGACACCGTACTGCCGGTCCTCCGAATCGAACGACAGCGGGACGAAGAGCGGCGTTGGCCGGCGTCCGGCTGGATACGAAAAGCCCGCTGGCAGAATGCCGATGATGACTCGGTACCGGCCTTCGCGACACGTCAGCGTTCGACCGACGACGTCCGGCGAACCTCCAAAACGTGACTGCCAGAAGTCATAGCTCAAGATCGCGACGTGATCGCTGCCCGGCTCTTCGTCCCCAGCGGTGAAGGTGCGGCCGTACAGCGGCTTCGCGCGCAGAACGTCGAAAAAGCCGGACGTGACATGAGCGGCGGATAGCTGCTCTGGCTCGGCGCTGCCCTCGAGCGTGAGCGGGCCGCCAGCCTCCAGGGCGAGGTTGTCGAACACGGTGTTGCGCTCGCGCCAGTCGAGGAAGTCGCGCGGCGCCATCCCGTCGCTGTTCCGGCCTGTAAGGCGATTGTGAAAACGAACGTGGACCAAGCGGTCCGGATGATCGTACGGCAGTGGCCGCAGGATCGCGCCGTCGACGATCGCATAGATGGCGGAGTTGGCGCCAATGCCCAAGGCCAGGGTGACAATGGCCGCGATCGAAAACGCCGCGTGGCGACGGAACGTCCGCAGCGCATATCGAACGTCCTGGACCGCGGCGTCCAACCATCGCCAGATCCAGATCTGCCGCGCGTCCTCGCGCGCGAGCGTCATGTTGCCCATGCGCCGCCGGCTCTCGCGCGCAGCGTCGGCCGCGCTCATACCCTGCTGCTCCAGTCCCCGCTGCAGTTCCGCGCGGTGGCTCTCGAGTTCCTCGCCCAGTCCGGACTCATATCGCCGCCAGCGGACCCACAATCGCAATCGTCGCAGGATGGTCATGAGTCCTCTCCGGCCTTATTCCTGCCGCAGCGTGATGACCGGATCGACTTGCGTCGCGCGATACGCCGGGATCGCGGCGGCGACAAGCGCGACGGTCAGGAACAGACCTGCGGTGGCCGCATACGTCGGCGCGTCGGTCGGCTTGATCTGGAACAGAAACGCCGCGATCGTGCGGGTGGCGAGTACGGCGCCGAAGAGACCCACGATCAGACCCGCGACGACCGGCCGGGCGGTGCCGCCGAGGATGAGTCTCAGCATGTCCGAGCGCTGTGCACCGAGTGCGAGGCGGACGCCAATCTCGCGCGTGCGCTGGACGACCGCGTACGAGGTCACGCCGAAGATGCCGACGACGGCAAGGACGAGCGCGAGCGTGCCGAACATCCCGAGCAGGACGGCCTGAAACTTTGACTGCTGCACGGACCCGGCGATCATGGCGTCCATGGATTGCACTTGGTAAATCGCGTCAGCACCGCCGAGCGCGTTCGCCGCCGCAGTCTTGAGCGTCTGCAGCGACACGTGCGCGGAGGGATCCATCCGCGCCAGGATGGTGAATCCGCGAACCTGCCATGCCGCTCCTTGCAAGGACGGGAAATACACCGCCGGCGGCGCATCGACGGCGAGCGACCCCCATCGGACATCCTTGGCAATCCCGACGACTTGATACCAGCCATCGCCGCCGTAGATCCGCAGGCCCATCGGATCTTCGGTTGGAAAGTGTTTCCTGACCACGGCTTGGTTGATGATCGCGACCAGCGGCGCTCCCGCGATATCGCGATCTCCAAACTCGCGCCCGCGAACGATGGGAATGCCGAGCATGCGGAAGTATCCTGGCAGCACCCACTCGCTGTTCACGATGTTGGACGGATCGAATGGAGTCGCGGGTCGGCCCTGCACTTCGAGGTCCTCACTCATCGTGAAGCCGAAAAACGGCACAAAATCGGCGGCCGATACGTCCGTCACTCCTGGCAAGCCGTGCGCCCGCTGAACCAGATCACGAATCCGGGCCGGTGGCGGGTGCCCAAGAAGCGAGATAGTCACCAGATGCGACGCGTCGAATCCGGGATCGACCTGCGTCAACAAATCGAAGCTGTGGATCATCAATGCTGCGCCAATCAGGAGCACAAGCGCCAGCGCGGTTTCCGCGAACACGAACAGTCCGCCCGATCTCGCAGCGCCCGGGGCCGCGACTGGCCCGCCGTCCTTCAGCGCGTCGTGAAGATCGCGCCGCGACACGCGCCATGCGGGCGCCAGGCCGGAGACGACGCCGGACGCCACGGAAAGCGCCAAGGCGATGACAAGAACCGAGCCGTCGATCGCAGTCGACCCGACGCGTGGAACGCTGGATGGAATCAGCCCGACGATCGCCGCGAGCGTCCAGCGCGCGAGCAGCACGCCCCCCCCTCCGCCGATGCACGCCATTAGCATGGTTTCTGTGAGAAGCTGGCGAACCAGTCGGCTCCTCGCGGCGCCGATGGCGGCACGGACCGCCAGCTCCCGCGCCCGACCGTGCGAACGTGTCAGGAGGAGGCTCGCGACGTTCACGCACGCGATGAGCAGCACGAAAGCCACCGCACCAAGCAGGACGAACAGCCGCGTCTGCGTAGGCGCGCCGATGACGGCCTCCAGCAGCGGCGTCATCGTCATCTGCCGGTGCGCGTAGCGAGAATCGGCGGATTCGAGTCGGCGCGAGATCACAGATAACTCCGCCCGGGCCTCGCCAAGCGTTCGGGAAGCGCCCACGCGGGCGACGGTGAGCCACACACCGCTGTTCGCGAAGTGGGATCGGGCTTCCGCATCCGCCGGAATGAAGACATCCACTGGACGCCTGTAGGAGAACCGGAAGTCTGCGGGCATCACGCCGATGACCTCATATGGCACGTCGTCGAGCGTGATCGACCTGCCGATGACCGTCGGATCGCCGCCAAACTGCCGCATCCACCATTCGTGATAGAGCACCGCCACGTGCTGGTCGGCATCCGAGGAGACGAACGTGCGCCCGAGCTGTGGCCGGACCCCAAGAACATCGAAGAGATTCAGCGTGCAGGCATAGTCAGGAATAGGCCGATCGCCGGCACTTGTCGGTGTGAGGCTCATTTCAAGCTTCGCCGCGCCGACGCTTTCCAGAGTCCGAGCCCCCGCCGCAACCGCGTCGTACTGGTTCAGCGATAACTGGCCCGCCTGACCGGCCGTCACCTGGACCAGGCGGCTCGGCTCCCCGTACGGTAGCGGCCTCAACACCACGGCGTCCACAACGCTGAAGATCGCTGTGGCGGCCCCGATCCCGAGCGTCAGCGTCAGCAACGCGACGAGCGAGAATATCCGGTCGCGCCGAAACGTGCGCATCGCGTAGGCGACGTCCTGCCACAAGCCATCCATCCAGCGCCAGATCCACACCTGCCGCGCGTCCTCGCGTGCCAGTGTGCCGTTGCCCATCCGCCGGCGGCTCGCGCGCGCGGCGTCTTCGCTCGTCACGCCGCGCCCTTCCAGATCGCGTTGGATCTCAGCGCGGTGAAATTCGAGCTCGTCGCCCAGACCAGCGTCGATCTCGCGCCAGCGGATCCACGAACGCAGGCGGCGAAGGAGATTCGTGATCATTCGCTCCTCAGCGCGATCGCCGGATGAATGCGAGTCGCGTGTGCGCCGGGGACGAGCGTCGCCACGGCGGCGATGAGCACGAGCGCTCCGGCCGAGATCGCCATCGACACAGGATCCAGGGGCGTCACATCGAAGAGCCGATTCGCCACGAGGCCTCCGCCGGCCGCCGCGGCCACCGCGGCAACGCCGAGCGCGACGACCACGCACGCGAGCGTATCGCGCAAAACCAGCCAGACCACGTCGCTCGTCGTCGCGCCGATCGCGATGCGGACGCCGATTTCCCTCGTCCGTCCAGCAACGCTGTGCGTGACGACCCCGTAGACGCCGATCGCGGCGAGCAGCAGTGCCAGAGCGGCGAACGTGCCGACGAATCCCGCGACGAGGCGGTCGGCACTGAACGTCGCGGCAACCTGGTCGTGCAGCGTTCTCGAGCGGGCGATACTGACGCGGCTGTCGACGTTGGCGATCGTCTGCCGGACGACCGCCGCAAACGTTGCCGCGTCGTGTGTCGTTCGCAGTTCGATTTCACATTCGAGCGCGTGTCGACCCTCCGCCTGAAGCATCGGCGTGAAGAGGAACGGCACGGCCGGATCGCGCGCATCGTGAAACAGCGCGTCCTTGACGACCCCGACGATCCGATAGTCCGTGTCGTCGTAGTGCACATGGTGCCCGACAGCGGTCGAGCGTGGAAAGAACCGGCGCGCGAATACCTCGTTCACCATCAGGACAGGTTCGCTGTCATTTGTATCGTTGAGATCGATCGCGCGGCCCTCGACGAGCGGCATGCCGAGCGTCTGCGGATAATTCGGTCCCACCTCGAGCGACTCGAGCCGCAGGTTTTCGCCAGGCGCCGGCGTGTAGCCCTCGATCTGCCCGTCGGACGAGTTGAGGTATCCGCCGAACGGGCTGTAGCGCGCAAACGTGACGCTCTCGACACCGGGGAGCGTCGAAAGGCGGTCGTAGAGCCGGCGATAGAGCGGACCGACGTTCTCGGAGGTGTAGGTCGTCGCGCGCGGATTGATGCGCTCGAGCAGCACGTTGTCCTGATCGAAGCCCAGCGGCTCATGCTCGATATTGAAGAGCGTCCGCGCAAACAGCGTCGCGCCCAGCACGAGCACCAGCGACAGCGCGAGCTGCACCGTCACGAACGGCTGGCTCGCGCCGAACGCGCGGCGGCGCGAGCCGCGGCCGCCATCGCGAATGGCGCTCAGCGGATCGACACGCCCGGCCTGGACCGCTGCCGGCAGCCCCGTCGTGAAGATCGCGAAAAGCGCCAACCCCGCCGCAAAGAGAAAGACGGTACCATTCGCGGCGACCACGATAGGACCCGTCGGGAAGATCGACACCAGCAGCGGTTCGACCCAGTGAGCAGCCTGCATCGCTGCGAGAGTACCGATGGTCGCGAGCACCGCGCTTTCCGTGAGCCATTGACGAACGAGCCGGCTACCGCTCGCCCCAAGCGCCCTGCGCATCGCCAGTTCCGGCCGGCGCGCCGTGCCGCGACAGAGCAGCAACGTCGCGACATTCGCGCATGCGATGAGGAGCACCAGACCGACGCCGGCCATCAGCAGGCCGAGGATCTGCGCGTCGCTCGCGCGGAATTCCGAGACACCGCGCTCGGCGCTCGCCGTCGCCACGCGTGTTCGATCGATCCGGTCGCGCGTCTCGGACGTCGGCGACGACCCCGATT
>JBOGIZ010000492.1:0-3358 GCA_050747805.1 Vicinamibacterales bacterium
CCCTCAGCGTGATAGCCGATTTCGACAGCGACGGGATTGCCGACTCGGCGATCTTCAACGGGACGTCGGTCGAGTTGACGCTGTCGTCGCGGCACACAACGCTTGAGCTCGACGCGCTGCCTGAAACGACGGGCCTCGCCGCCGCCGACATCGATCACGATGGCGACCTCGATCTGATCTCGATCGGCGACGCTGGCCTGCGCGGCTGGAGCAACCAACAATCCGGATCGTTCCGGGAATGGACCATCGGCGCCCCGAAGACGAAATCCGTCGTTCATGTCGGGGCCGTCCACTGGACGCCGCTCGCGCCTGTTCTACCGCCCGCCGTGGCCGGACGCCAGCGATTGGACGTTGTTGCCGCAATGGCCGCGACGGCCGCGCCGGCCCTGAAGCCGCAAACCACTCACGCGCTCGACGCGGGTCGCGCGCCGCCGCGCCTCGTCGCCTTCGATCGCCCCTCCCGCGCCCCGCCCAAAACCTTCATCTCGTAGCCCATTCATCAACAGACCGTCCCTCGCGGCGCTTTTCGCCGTCCGTCATGCACGCGGACGCCGTAGCGTGCGCGACCGCGGGCGGTCAGGAGGCTTACTGTGAAGGTTCTGTTCATTCAGAACAACGGCATCCAGGAATCGATCGGCGTCGCGAATCTCTCGGGCATTCTGAAGGCGAACGGTCACGAGACCGACCTCCTGCTCGTCTCGCACACGCGGGATCTCATCGGCGTCATCCGGAAGTACGATCCCGGCCTCATCGCGTTCTCGGCGCTGACGGGCGTACACCATTCGCTCGAAAAGCTCGCGGTCCGCATCAAGCAGCACCTGAAGGTGCCGATCATCGTCGGCGGTCCGCATCCGACCTATTCGCCCGAAATGATCGAGCGTCCCGGGATCGACATCATCTGCCGCGGCGAGGGAGAGCTGGCGATGCTCGATCTCGCCGAGGCGATGCAGCAGAACCGGGACGTCACGAAAATCCGCAATCTGCACGTGAAGACAAAGGACGGGACGATCCACCGCAACGAGATGCGTCCACCCGTGCCGCTCGACGAGCTGCCGCCGCCCGACCGCGAGCTGTACTACAAGTACCGGTTCCTGCGCGACATGCCGATGAAGCGTTTCATCGCCAGCATGGGCTGCCCATATCCCTGCACGTTCTGCCATGAGCCGGTCATCCGCGCGATGTATAAATCGGAAACGAAATCCGACTATCTCCGGCGCAAATCGGTCAAACGCGTCGTCGCCGAGATCAAGTACATAAAAGATCGATATCCGCTCAAGCACGTCCACTTCTCGGACGACCTGTTTTTCATCCGCAATAGCTACGCGTGGCTCGAGGAGTTCGCCGACGTCTATCCGAGAGAAGTCGGCCTGCCGTGGAACTGCAATATCCGCTACGACTCGGTGACCGACCACGCCGCCACCCTGCTCGAGAAAGCGGGCTGCTACGGCGCCGCCGTCGGTCTGGAGTCGGGCAACCAGGAGATTCGCGAGCAGGTGATTCGGAAGCGCTCCAAGAACGAACACATCGTGGACGGCGCGCGGCGCCTGCGTGAGAGAGGGATCAAGGTCCTCACCACGAACATGATTGGACTGCCGGGCGAGACGCTCGACAACGCGCTCGAGACGGTCGAGCTGAACATGGTCCTGAAGTCGAACTACGTCCGCGCGAATACGTTCCTGCTATTTCCGGGACTGCCGCTCGTCGAGTACGCAAAGCAGAAGGGCTACGTCGATCCAGACTTCGACATCGATCGCGCGATCGCGCAGGCGCAGGAGATTACGCTTCGTACGCCCTACGCAAAGGAATTCCAGAACATCGCGTCGCTGTTCTGGCTGATGGTGAAGTGCCCGCGCTCGTGGATGCCATTCCTGCGCAAGCTGGTGTCGCTCCCCGACAACATCCTGTTCCGGATCATCGGCTCCTTCAACATGTGCCAGGAGCTGCTCTTCTACCGCGTCCGGCCGATCCCGGCGCTCCGCTATTTCCACAACACGGTGCTGATGACCGGCAAGTCCGATTTGTCGATGACGATGCGGACGATTCCGTCGCTTTTGCGCCGCAGGAAGACCGCCGCGCCGGCGCTCGGCGACAAGGAGATCTGGGAAGCGCAGCGCGGGTACTTCTGAACTAGCCGAGGGGCGTTGCCCATCGGACGGAGGTTTTGAACCCAGTGTTTACCCTCGAAGAGTCAGCGCACCTCGGGTTCCTCCTGCGGTTCCTCAAATGGGCGCTCATCGTAGGCCTGGTGGCCGGCTGCGCGTACCTCATCGTATACTTCACGTGAATGACGGGAAGACGCCCTCTGGCGGTCGTCGTCTTCTCGGGCGGCCGCGGATCCTCGGTCCTCTCGAAAGAACTCATCACCCATCCCGGCATCCAGCTCACACTCGCGATCAACGGGTATGACGATGGGATGTCAACGGGGGAAGTGCGGCGGTTCCTGGGGGACGCGCTCGGCCCGTCGGACTTCCGGAAGAACGCCTCCCATCTGGCGCGCGTGCTGCGTACGTGCGACGAGCGGGTCATCGAGCTGCTCGATCGGCGTCTTCCGGCGCCATGCACGCGCGACGAGGCGCTCGCGATTCTCCACGGCGCGACGGGGGCTGCGGCCGCGCGAATCCAACGCTTCGAGCAGGAGCTGACCGTCTCAGGCAAGCCGTTCGAGTTCGCCGACTGCGCGATCGGCAACATCGTATTCGCCGGCGCGTATCTCCAGGCCGGCGGCCGCTTCAATGACGCAGTCGACGACTACTGCTCGTTGCTGCAGCTTCCGTCAGGGCTCGTCGAAAACGTCACGAACGGCACGAACGCGTACCTTGTGGCGCTCGATCCCGACAACCGCCTTCTCGCGAGCGAAGCCGACATCGTCGACGCCAACCAGAAGAACCGAATCAAGGACATCTATCTCATCGACCGGCGCCCGACCGATGACGATCGCCGCGCGCTGGCCTCGATGCGCGAGGACGAGATCGCCGCCTGGCTCGAACGGCGGAAGCGGCCGGTGCCGCTCAATCCTCGGCTCGTGACTCGCCTGGCATCCGCGGATCTCATCGTGTACTCGCCGGGGACGCAGCACTCGTCGCTGTTCCCGTCGTATCTCACCGACGGCTTGAGTGCGGAGATCGCGCACAATCTGCGCGCGCTGAAGCTGCTGATTACGAACATCCAGGCGGACGCCGAGCTCACCGGCACGACGGCCGTGCAGATCGTCGATCGCGCCGTGTACTACCTGCGCGGCAAAGGACGCCTTCCCATCTCGACGCCGTTTCTCATCACGCACTATCTTTTCAACGATCCGAGCCGGTCGGCCGACGAGACGCCGTATGTCCCGCTTGGCCGTCTCGACTCCCTCGAGGAT
>JBOGIZ010000493.1:0-9870 GCA_050747805.1 Vicinamibacterales bacterium
GAGACCAGATGCATCACGTGCGAATAGCGCTCGAGGCCCATGTACTGCGGCACGCGCACGCTTCCGTAGTCGCACACGCGCCCCAGATCGTTGCGGCCGAGATCGACCAGCATGACATGCTCGGCGCGCTCTTTCTCGTTGCGCTTCAGCTCTTCGGCCAGACGCAGATCGTCCTCGTCGGTGAGTCCGCGCGGCCGCGTGCCCGCGATCGGGTGCGTTTCGACGTGGCGGCCTTCGACGCGCACGAGCATCTCGGGCGACGATCCGACGATCGCGAACGCGCCCATGCGGATGAAATACATGTACGGCGACGGATTGACGTGCCGAAGCGCGCGATAAATCGTCAGCGGATCGGCCTCCACCTTCGTCTCGAAGCGCTGCGAGACCACCGCCTGATAGATGTCGCCCGCCGCAATGTGGTCCTTGATCCTTCGGACCGCCGATTCGAACACGTCGCGCGACACGTTCGACTCAACGACCGGGACCGTCCGGGCGCCCGGCGCGGTCTGCGACAGACTCCGCTCCAGCTCGCGCTCGAGAAACTGGATCTTCGCGCACGCGAACTGATACAGCGCCGACAGATCCTCTTCCGGCGTGATGCGCGCGTTGGCGATGATCAGGATCCGGTGCTTGACGTGATCGAAGGCCAGTACCGTATCGAACAGCATGAACCCGGCGTCATCTTCGTCGCGTTCGTCGCGGCCCTCGGCGCCGCGCCGCGTCCACATCGCGCCCTTCCACGCGTCGGCGAGCGCCGGTTCGAATTCAACCGACGCGTCGTAGCCGATGAAGCCGACCGCCCCGCCCGTGAAGCGCGGCAGACCCGGAACCGGCGGCGCCCTGAACTCCGCCATGAGACGCCTCAGCACCGGCACGAATGGCTCCTGGCTTTCGGTGGTGACGCCGGAGCGATCGAGGATCGTCTTTCCGCCGGCGGATCGGAGCACCAGGAACGGGTCCTTGCCAAGGAACGAGTAGCGGGCGACCTGCTCGCCGCCCTCGACGCTCTCGAACAGAAACGCGTAGTCCGAGTGCTCCGCGATCTTGAGGAACGCCGAGACCGGCGTGAGCAGGTCGGCCATGATCTCCTTGACGACGGGAACGAACGTGCCGCGCCTGGCGAGATCCGCAAATTCTTCAAACGTGGTCTGCTTCATGCTGCCTCCGGCGGTCGGCGCGCGCCTGCGTCGCCGCCTCCATGAACACGCCGGCCGGCGGACACTCGCCGGTCCAGATTTCGAACTGCCGCTCGGCCTGCGTCACGAGCATCTCGAGGCCGCCGATCGCGGCGAGACCCGCGTCGATCGCGCGGATCATGAGCGGCGTCCGCTCTGGCTCGTAGACGAGATCGTAAACAAGCGATCCATCGAGTCTGAGATCGACCGGCATCCCTGGGACGCCCGTGCTCCCAACCGGCGTGGCGTTGACCAGGATGTCCCACGAGCGCGGCTCCGGCGGCCACGAGGCGACGTCGATGCCGAGATCCGCGGCGAGCATGTGCGCGTGCTCGGGCCGCCGGGCGGCGACGGCGACGCGTGCCCCCTGGCGAATCAGCGCGAAGGCGACGCCGCGCGCGGCGCCGCCCGCTCCGAGAATCACCGTGCGCCTGTCGCGCAGATCCGGCATGCGGTGCCGCAGCGGCGCCAGAAATCCCTCGCCGTCGGTGTTGGCGCCGATCCAGCGGCCGTCGCGCAGGATCAGCGTATTCACCGCGCCGGCGGCGCGGGCGAGCGGCGCGAGCTCGTCGGCCATGTCGAGGGCCCGACGCTTGAGCGGAATTGTGACGCTGGCTCCACGCACGCCCAGAGCCTCGGCGAATGCACGGAAGGTCGAGAGATCGTCGACGTCGACGGGCACGTAAACGGCGTTCAGTCCGGCCGCCGCGAATCCCGCGTTGTGCATGGCCGGCGACAGTGAATGCGCGACCGGAGTGCCAAGCAGCGCGTACACGGCGGCGTCGGCGCGGATGCGGCGGAAACGATACTCGTGCAGGAGCCGATCGGGCGGTAGCTGCCCCGGCGCGATGACATGGCCGGCGTAGGTCCACCTCGATCCCATCCGCGCGGCGAGCACCCGCGTCGCGACTCCTGCGTCACCCATGCCGAGGAGCACCGAGCCGCGATCGTGCGAGGCGGAGGCGCAAAGCCGTTGCAGATCCGACAGCGAGCGCGTCATCACAGCGAGCTTCACGATTTCGGCGCCGGTCGCGCGGAGCCGCGCAAGGATCTCCGACAGCGACGAGGGCGTGCCGGAAAAATCGTGCATGGAGGCGATCACGCCGCGGCCGCCCGTCGCGTCGACGAACGGCCGGAAATCGGCGTCCGCCTCCACATCGACGAACTCGGCTCCGAGCGCCTGGGCGCGCGCGAGCACGCGAAGCCGCTCGTCCTCGCCGCCGTCAAATCCACCGCCCTCGCGGACGGGCCGGCAAGTGACGATCGCGGGCCTGCGCCGATCGGCAAGCGCCGCCTCGGGATCGGGTCGCTCCATCGAGTCGAGGCGCAGCTCCACCAGATCCGCGTCGGTTTCCGCGATCTGCCGAGCCCGGCGAATCTCCTCCGCCGTCCGGCCAGTGACCGTGATGCACAATTCCGACATCGACTCCCGTTCCGTCCCCGAAAACAGAAAAGCCCCCTCAATCGGCTTGATTGAGGGGGCTTTTCGAACTGTGTCCTGGCTTGATCCGCGGTTCGAACCGCGCGGCGCTAGGCCCCCTCGGAAGACGCATACCACCACCAATACGACGCCAGGGTCGCAGGGGTGAACGCGGTAAAGGTGTGCCGCCGCACGATCCGTCAAAGCCTAGCACAGGTGTGAGCGCGCTCGCCACCTGGGGGCCGTCATTCGTGCTATAAAGGTCTCACACTCATGAAGATCCGGGTTTTTCTCGTCGCCGCCGCGCTCGCGGCGCAAGGCGTGGCGCGCCTGCCGGCGGCCACCACACTGATGCCGCTCGCCGATGTGAAGGCCGGCATGACCGGGACGGGCCGCACGGTCTTCCAAGGCTCCGACCTGCAGGACTTCACCGTCCATATTCTCGGCGTGCTCAAGAACGCCCAGGGCCCCAAACGCAATCTGATTCTCGCGAAGCTCGAAGGCGGCCCACTTGCGGACACGGGCGTCATCGCGGGAATGAGCGGCAGTCCGGTTTATATCGACGGACGCCTCGTCGGAGCCGTGTCGTACTCCATTGGATCGTTTGCGAAGGAACCTATCGCCGGCATCACGCCGATCGAGGAAATGATCGACGCCACGGCAAGCGCGAGTCCGCGGCCGGCGATTCCACAGAAGCCGATCGAGCTGCCGATCACCTCTGAACAGCTCACCGCCGCCCTTCGTGCCAGCTACACGCGCGCGGCGGCGTTTGCATCGCGGCCGGCCGACGTCGAAAGCGTCGGATTTCCGCAGGCGGCGGGATCCGAGATTGGCGCCCTGCTCCGTCCGATCGCGACGCCGCTGCTGATGAGCGGCCTGGACCGCGACGCCGCCGATCTTGTGTCGTCGATCTTTGGCGAGGCTGGCTTCGCGCCGATGCTCGCCGGCAGCGCCGGCGGCGGCGCGCCAGACGCCGAGACGCCGCTCCGTCCTGGCGATCCAATAGGCGTCCTGCTGCTCGGCGGCGACGGCGAGCTGGGCGCCACCGGAACGATCACGCACATCGACGGCCATCGCGTGTATGCGTTCGGACATCCCTTCTTCGACGTCGGCCCGTCATCGTTTCCGCTCACGCGCGCGCACGTGTTCACGTCGCTGCCGAGCCTCATGTCCTCGTTCAAGATCGCGACGATGGGACAGGTGATCGGGACGATGCAGCAGGATCGTGCGACGGCGATCGCGGGCACGCTCGGCGTGGCGCCGCCTACCATCCCGGTGACGGTCACGCTCGATTCGGCCGGCACGCCGGCGCGCACGTTCCATTATGAGATCGCGAACGATCAACTGTTCTCGCCGCTCCTCGCCTACGTCTCGATCTTCAATACACTGGGCAACTACGAGCGGCAGTTCGGCGACGTGACGTTCGCGATCAAAGGCACGGCGGCGTTCGATCATGCCGCCAGCCTGTCGTTCGACGACATCTTCACAGGCGACAATGCGATTGCGAATGCGTCGGGCGCGATCGCGGGACCGCTGACGCTGCTCGTTGGCAATAACCTCGAGCCGATCACGGTCAAGAACATCGATCTGACGATTACCGCGTCGGAAGAGTCGCGCTCGGCCGCGATCGAGCGCGTCTGGATCGACGACCTGCATCCCCGCGCCGGACAGACAGTGCCGATCAAGGTGCTGACGCGCAGCTACCGCGGCGCGGAGAAGGTGTCGACGGTGCCGATTCAGATTCCAGCCAACGCGTCGGGCGAGATCACCGTGATGGTGACCGACGGCAAGGCGCTCAATCAGCTCGAACAGCACGACCTCGGACGTACGCTTCAGCCGCAGCACCTCTCGGATCTGGTCCGCGCGCTGAACGAGACGCGCCACAACAACCGGATTTACGTGCGGCTGCTCGCGGGCACGCCGGGCGCGGTCGTCAACGGCGAAGCGCTGACGTCGCTTCCGCCATCGGTGATGGCCGTCCTCGAAGGCGACGGCAGCAGCGGCGATTTCACGCCCATCCACACGGCGCCCATCGGCGACTGGGATCTGCAGATGGATTCTGCGATCAGCGGCACGCGCGTGCTCACGATCGACCTCGACGCGCACGGCGGTTCGCGCTAAGTGCGGCGGCTCACCGGCATGCGCGGCTCATCTCTTCCGGCGGCTGCTGTGCTCGGAGCCGCCGCGGCGGCGCTCTTGACCGTCTCGCTGGCCGCCTCGTCGCCGACGTTCTGGACGGTCTCGACGCAGACGGCTTTTCTCAAGGGACAGGTCGAGAATCTTTCGATCGACAGCGACGGCCGCGTGTCGCTCGGACCTGCCGTTACGGGGCTCGCGCAGACCGCGGAGCCGTTCGTGTGGACCATCCTCGCCGGCGCCGACGGAACTATCTGGGCCGGAACGGGCAATCAAGGTCAGGTGCTGCGCGTCGCGCCCGACGGGAAGACGTCGATTCTTTTCGATTCCCCGGAAATGGAAGTCCACGCGCTTGCCGAGGCGCCGCATGGCGGCTTGTATGTGGGGACGTCGCCTGATGGCAAGATCTACGAGGTCGCGCCGGACGGTACCTCGAAGACGTTCTTCGATCCCGACGACAAGTACATCTGGGCGCTCGCATCGGAGTCCGACGGCACGCTCTTCGCGGCCACCGGCGAGAAAGGCGTCATCTATCGGATTACGCCCGACGGTCATGGATCGGTGTTCTACAAAACGAACGCGACCAACGTCGTCGCGCTGACGATCGATCATGCCGGAAATCTCATTGCGGGAACCGAATCGCCGGGACGGCTGTATCGGATCGATCGCTCCGGCAAAGCCTTCGTGCTGCTCGACTCTCCATATAAAGAAATGCACGCCGTGCGTGTGGCGCCTGACGGAAGCGTGTACGCCGCTGCGTTCAGCGCGGCGCCCGCGGGCGAGGATCATCCGGCGTCGACGACGCCTGCCTCCACGCCGCCCGAGACGGCCGCGCCGTCCGTCACACCGAGCGTGTCCGCCGAGATCACGGCCATCGCCGTCGTCGACGCCTCCGGACTGAGCTCGACGCCTGGAGGCCACGAGCCTCACGCACACAATGAAAAGGGGGCGATCTACCACGTCCGCGCCGATGGACTTTGGGATACCGTCTGGGAGCCGAGCGACGACTGGCCCTTCGATCTGCTGATTCAATCCGACGGCTCGCTGCTCGTGGGGACGGGCAAGGAAGGCAAGCTGTTCAGGCTGTCGGGCAATCCCGTTCGGCCGACGCTCGTCGCACGCGCCGCCGCGCGGCAGATTACCTCGCTCGCGCGCGATAGCGCGGGCCGCGTGATCGGCGCCGCCAGCAATCCCGGGAGGCTGTTTATGCTCGGAGCGACACCGGCCGAAACCGGCACGTACGATTCCGACGTCCGCGACGCCGGCCTTGTCGCGACATGGGGAGCGATTCGGTGGCGGGGCGCGTCGAAACCGGGCGAGCTGCAGCTCTACACGCTGTCCGGCAATACCGATACCCCGGACGATACCTGGAGCGCGTGGTCCACGGCCTACACGACTGCCGACGGCGAGCACATTACGAGTCCCAATGCGCGGTACCTGCAGTGGAGAGCCGTGCTGAAGCGCGCGGCGACCGGCGCGTCGCCCGTGCTGACGTCCGTCACGGCGGCATATCTGCCGCGCAACCTGCGCCCGACGGTCTCGACCATCACGGTGTACCCGCCAGGCACGGTGTTCCAGCGGCCGTTCTCGACCGGGGAACCCGAGATCGCGGGCTTCGAAGACAACACGTCAGACGGCCGCAACGAGGCGAAGCAGAACGACTCCTCGATTCCCGGCCTGCCCGCGCCTGCGACGCCCGCCCTCGGCCGCAAGGTCTACCAGAAGGGACTCCAGACCTTCGTCTGGAAAGCGGACGACGAGAACGACGATCGGCTCCAGTACGACGTGTCCTACCGCCGCGAGGGGGAGACCGCCTGGAAGCCGCTGAAGCGCGGCCTCTGGGACCAGATCTTCGTCTGGGACACTACGTCGGTGCCCGACGGGACCTATTACGTGAAGATCGCGGCCAGCGACGCGCCGTCGAACTCGCCCGACACGGCGCTCATCGGCGAGGCCGAGAGCACCAGCTTCGACGTCGACAACACGCCGCCCGTCATCGACGTGCAGTCCACCGGCATCGAGGGCAGCAAGACGACGGTGAATTTCGTGGTGCGCGACGCGCAGTCGCCGATTCAACGCGTGGAGTACTCGCTCGACGCCAGCAGCTGGCGTGTCGCCTACCCGATCGACGGCATCCCGGATTCGCGGCAGGAAGGCTATGCGGTCGTGATCGATGGGGTGGCGGCGCGGAGCGTGATCATCCGCGCGACCGACGCTATGAGCAACGTCGCGACGGCGGTCGCCGAGATAAAACGGTAACGCGCGGTCCGCGCAATGACGATCTATCCGCGCTGCTTGGGGCGGACCGTCATGTGCTCGACGAACCAGACGAGATTGACGGCAATCGGATCGCTGCCCGACCGCGCCGGCTCGAGACGGCCCCGCGAGATCTCGTTGACGAGCTCGGACGCCCGGCGCTGGTCGCGGGCATCACCCAGCACTTCGAGACCGGAGATGTTGCCCTCGCGCGTAATCACCGCCGAGAGGGCAAGGTTCTGGTCCGCATCGGTTCCAAACCGCTCGAGCGACGCTTTCACAGCGCCGTCTTCCGGCACCGTCGGCGCCTGCATGAGATCGTCGAGACTGGCCGGATTCAAATTCGACCCTTCCGGAGCCGCAATGATCTCAATCATCGCCGCCAGCGAGTCGGCGCGTCCAGACAACGCGAAGTGCAGCATCGTCAGGGCCGCCGATCCGCAGACGAGCGTGCCGGCCAGGGCGGCGGCGGCAATCCAGACCAGATGCATGTCGTCGAACATGCGTGAGAGCCGTGCGGGCCAGGCCTCGTTCGCTTCCGCGCGCATACGGCTGACGACGCCCGGCTGCAGTCCGGTCCAGTCGTCGGCGGGCGCGGGCGCCGCCGCGAGCCGCAGCGCGCCGGCCACCTCCTGGAACTCCATCAGTTCGGCCGCACACGCCTCGCAGCCGTTGAGATGTCCCTGCATGGAGATGCGATCGGGCACGGCCAGCTCGTCATCATGGAACGCCGCCAGGAGCCTCCGAACGGCCGAACAGTCCAGCAGGGTCATCGGTCCCTCAGCTGCGTACGAAGGCCTTGGCGCGCGCGGGCGAGCCGGGACTTCACGGTGCCGACGGCAATCCCGAGCGAAAACCCGATCTCGTCGTAACTGAGACCGTCGATTTCGCGCAGGACGACGGCAGTACGCTGGTCGAAGGGGAGCCCGTCCAAGGCGATGCGGATCCGCTCGGCCAACTGCTTCTGCGCGACGAGCCGGTCCGGCCCGCGATCGATCGTCTCGGGTAGATCGCCGTGATCCTGGACGTGTTGATCGAGCGACACCTGCTGCGCCCGATGACGGCGCCGCCACCAGCGCTGCCGATTGCGCGCCTGATTGACGACAATGCGGTAGATCCAGGTGCGAAGGCTGGACTGGCCGCGGAACCGGTGAATCGTTCGGAACACCCGCAGAAAGACTTCCTGCGACAGGTCAAGGGCTTCGTTGTGGTCGCTAAGCAGGTTGAATGAGAGTTGATACACCATCCGCTGATGCTCGTTGACGAGTTCCGCGCAGGCGTCCTCCTCACTGGCGGCGCAGCGTTGAATCAGCGACGCTTCGCGGCCGCCGACGTCGGTCCAGCCGATTGCTCGAACAGGCTTCACTGACAGGTCCTCAGCCATGGTAGCACCGCCTGCGTTCTGGAGAGTTGGATCCCGCCTCGGCGCGAAAGTTCCCGAGTATGGCCTCCCTGTTACCATGGACGCCATGAGACGTCTGCTGGCCGGGGTCGTCCTTCTCGGCATCGCTGCGGCGGCGGTTTACGGCTACACCGTGGCCCGGCGGGAGCGCTTATACGGACGGTATCTGGCCGACGGGGACGCGGCCATGGCCCGCAGCGACACGTCGGCGGCGATCGAGGACTTCAGCGGGGCAATTGCGCTCAAGAGCGACGGCATGGCGCCGTATCTGAAGCGCGGCGAAGCCTATCGGCGGCGCGGCGAGTATGACGCGGCGCTCCGGGACCTCGCGCGTGCTGTAGACCTCGATCCGACGGCAACCCGCCCGCGCGAAGCGCTGGGGGACGCCGACCTCGCGCTGCAGCGCTACGCGCAGGCTGCCACTGAATACCGTGAATACCTGAAACTCGATCCTCCCGCTCCGCGGGTCCTGTACAAGCTCGCGTTCGCGCGCTACCACGATGCCCGCCTGCCGGAGGCGATCGATGCGCTCCAGAAAGCGATCGCGATCGACGATCGTCTGCCGGAAGCGTACTACCTGCTCGGCCTGTGCCAGCGCGACGCGCAGCACACCGACGCGGCGCGGCGCGCGCTCGAGCAGTCGATCGCGCTCCAGCCCACGCTGCTGCACGCGCGCGAAGAGCTAGCCGATCTGTACGGATCGATCGGACGGGTCGACGATCGGCTCATCGAGCTCGAGGCCATCGACGCGCTCGATCCGGGTCCGTCGCGCGACGTGGCGCTCGGCCTCGCGTACGCCCGCGCCGGGGAAACCGATCGCGCGGTCCTCACCCTGGGCCGAACCGCCACGCGCTACCCGGCCTATGCGTATACGTACGTCGCGCTGGGCCGCGTCTGGCTGGAGATCGCGCAGCGGCGCACGGATCGCGTCGCGCTCAGCAAGGCGCTTGGCGCGCTCGAGGGCGCCGTCGGCAGCGACAACAGCAGCGAGGCGCTGATGCTCTTCGGCCGGGGTCTGCTCATGACCGGCGACGCCGAATCGGCGGAGCGCATGCTCCAGGACGCCACGGAGAAATCGCCCATCGACCCGCTGGCGTTCTACTATCTCGCCGAAGCGGCCGAACGCCTGGGGCATCTCGCGGCCGCCCGCGACGCGCTCGTGGATTACGACGCGCTCGAGGGGGGCAGCGCCAATGCCGTGCGCATCGCAGACCTCTCGCTCAAGCTGGGGGACTTCTACGGCGCGGCGGACGGCTTCCTTCGCGCCGCCGCGGCCGGCAAAGGCGACGCCGTGCTCCTCGTGCGGGCGGCCGATGCCGAGTGGCGCGCCGGCGAACACGACGCCGCGCGCGCGACGCTCGACAAGGCGCTCGCCACGGACCCGCGCAACGCCGTCGGACTGGCCCTGAAGCGCGGGCTTGACCGTCAATCCGCACGATCGCGATAGTCACGCGTCCGCCCCCCGCGCTCCGCCCCCGCGC
>JBOGIZ010000494.1:0-2733 GCA_050747805.1 Vicinamibacterales bacterium
GAGTATGGATTCTTTGCCATTGGTGAATCGGAAGACATTGGTGAATTAGTGAATTGGTGACGTGGTGAATTGGATTGGTGAATTTATAGCAGAATCTCCCCCGCGTCTCACCCATTCGCCAATTCAATTCGCCAACTCACCAATTCACCAACTCAATTCACCAACTCACCAGTTCACCAATTCACCAATTGCCCCCGGCGCCCCCGCTCCCCGTCCCCTGTGAGACAATCAGCCTGCCACCCCTGCCCTGCGTTCGGAGGACCCTTGCGCGCACTCGTCCCGGCGCTCGTCAGCGCCGCCGTAGTCGTCTGTTCTGGCGGGCTGATCGCGCAGTCGCCGCCACAACCTCCCTCGCCTGGACCATCGTCCGCGGCGGCCTCGTCTCCGGCGCCTTCGCTGAAGCCCCTTACCGATCTTGACGAATTCATGGCACAGGCGCTCCGGCGGCGCGACATCGATCGCAAGATGCTCGAGGACTACGTGCTCGACGATGTCGAGTCGTTCGACGTCCTGGGACCCGGCCGCGCGCCGATGATGCGCCAGCGGCGCGAGTACACGTGGTTCGTCCAGGACGGGATCCACGTCCGCAGCCCGGTCAAGTTCGACGGCGTCCCCATTCCGGAATCCGACCGCCGCGGGTACGAGCAGCGGTGGATCCACAGCGAGCAGGCGCGCCAGAAGTTCCGCACCGAGCGCGACGCGCAACTCGAGAAAGCCGGGCAGGGGCCCGCCTACAGCGCGCCGTCCGTGAACGAGCCGCGCTTTGTCTCCGAGTCGTACTTCATGGACTTCAAGTTCGAGCCGGGCAACTACTATCTGGCCGGCAAGGAGCAGATCGACGGACACGACGTGCTGAAGATCGATTACGTCCCGACGAAGCTGTTCGACGACGATCACAAAAAAGACGCGAAGGCGTCGAAGAACGCGAAGGCCGAAAGCGACGCGAAGAAGGCGAAGGTGCAGCAGAAGGACGAAACGATCGACCGCCAGATGAACAAGACGTCGCAGGTGACGCTCTGGGTGG
Source organism: Vicinamibacterales bacterium (assembly GCA_050747805.1). Classification (GTDB taxonomy): domain Bacteria; phylum Acidobacteriota; class Vicinamibacteria; order Vicinamibacterales; family 2-12-FULL-66-21; genus JAICSD01. The sequence goes on from JBOGIZ010000494.1 coordinate 1,025, forward strand.
ATCCGGCGACGCATCAAATCGTGAAGTACACGTTTGACAACGTCTGGCTCGACTTCCTGCCGGCCCAGTATCTCGTCAAGATCGACGACATGCGCGCGTCGATGGTGATGGAGCAGCCGTTCCCCGGCGTGTGGCTCCCGCGCGGCATTCACATCGAAGCCGGCCTGACGATGGCGCTGGGATCGTTTCAGGCGGACTACGCGCGCGAGTTCTCGAACTATCGGCGCGCGGACGTCGCGTCGAAGATCATCATTCCGAAAAAAGGCGGCGGCGGTCAGTGATCGCGGCGGTCCTATTGGCACTCTTGTACGGCCATGCGCAAGCCGTGCCTCACAACGCCGGCGCGCAGCAGTCCGAACATCAGGAGACGATCTCCGAGATCCGCGTTCAGGGGAACGCGACGATGAACGACGCGGCCGTGGTCGCGCTCGCCGGGGTGTCGGTCGGGAGCGTGCTCCAGCCTGGCGATCTCGACGCGATCACGAAACGGCTGCGCGACAGCGGCCGCTTCGACGAAGTGGAGGTGCGCAAGCGCTATCGCACACTCGAGATGGATCAGGTCGCGCTACTGCTCGTCGTGCACGAGAAGCCGGGCGTCACGGCGTCGGGCCAGCCGCCAAGCCTCATCCGCACGATTCGATCGAAGCTCCTCTTCTTCCCCATCGTCGGCTACGACGCCGGATACGGCTGGACGTACGGGATGCGGACGACGATGGCGAACGCGATCGGGAAGGGGACGGCGTTGCGTCTGCCGTTGTCGTGGGGCGCGTCGAAAGAGGCGACGGCCGAGCTCGATCGTACGTTTGCCTCGGGACCGCTCACGCGCGCCATCGGATCGTTCGGCGTCACGGACCTCCACAATCCGCACTTCGGGGTGGACGACCGGCGCACCGGCGCGCGCGGACGCGTGGAGCGGCGGTTCTTCGATCGCCTCACGTTCGGCGGCGAGCTGACGCGCACAAACGTCGCGTTTGGTGATGACCGCGATCACCTCTGGACGACGACCGTGGACGCGACATACGACACGCGGCGTGAGCCGACGTTTCCGGTAGATGCGATCCTGACCGAAGCCGCATGGACGGAGCTGCACGGCCTCGGGCAATCGAGCTTCGGCTCCGGGGCGGCGATTGCCATGTACACGCTCGACGGCCGCGCGTACAAGCGGATCTACCGTCAGAACGTGCTCGCCTTGTGGACCCGCTATGATACGGCGTCAGCGCCGCTGCCCGCATATGACGAGTTCCTGCTCGATGGCACCTGGATTCGTGGCGTGAATTCGAGCCTCTTCGCCGGCGACAAGCGTTTGATCTGGTCGGCGGAGGTGCGCTCGCCGATTACGACGCCACTGAACGACTTGGGCCGGATGGGCGTCGACGTGTTCATGGATGGCGGCACCGTCGCGCCCTATGGCGCGCGCATCGCCGATCAGCGTGAAGTGAAGAGCGCCGGCGCCGGCGTCTGGGTCATTTTCACGCTCATCCAGCTCAATTTCGACATCGCGCATTCGCTCAGTGGTGAGGGGACATCGTTTCACTTCGGCACGGGCTTCAATTTCTGAGGCGGAGAGCCCGGAGGAGATCTCGCGCAGAGGGCGCAGAAAGCGGAGAGCGCTGAGGAGGACTGTCAGGCGAGGCCGGCCATCGGCCGGCCGTGACGATCGAGAGAGACAGCACACACAAGTCGTCCGTGCGATCTGCACGACTTGCGTG
>JBOGIZ010000495.1:0-2191 GCA_050747805.1 Vicinamibacterales bacterium
ATCGTCGATTTCCGCCCCGACAAGCCGGCCGTCCTCTATTCGACCATGGTGGCCGGCGGAGACAGGGCTGATGTCGGCTCGGTCGCGCCAGACGGCGCTGGCGGGGCGTTTTTCGCAGGAGAAGTATCGAGCTGGCTCCAGCCGGTGAACGCTCAGCCGGCGCCGCCGGCGGACTCCGAATTTCAGTCGTTCATCGCTCATATTGCGGCGGAGCCGATCACGCTGCCGACGCCACCGGCCGATATCGTGCTGCACGCGTTCGAACAGAATCCCTCCGCGATCGCTGGCGACTGGAAGATTGTCGAGGATTCGACCGCGGCGGATGGCTGGACCGTTCATGAGCCTGACCAGGCCGTTCCGAAGGTCACGACACCGGCGGCCTATCCGCAGAACTACCTCGAGCTCGAATTCCTCGCCCAGGCGAACGTGCCGTATCACCTGTGGCTGCGGATGAAGGCCGACAACGATTCCTATCAGAACGACTCGGTCTGGGTGCAGTTCTCGGACAGCGTCGATGCCGGCGGCAATCCGGTCTGGCGGATCCACTCGAGCGACGCCACACCGGTGAGTCTCGAAGACTGCAGCGGGTGCGGCGAGCAGGGCTGGGGATGGAACGACAACGGCTATGACGTGCCCGGCACGCCGGTCGAATTCGCGACAACCGGCTGGCACACGGTCCGGATTCAGCAGCGCGAAGACGGCATCTCGATCGATCAGATCGTGCTGTCGAGCGATCAGTGGGCAAACACCGCGCCGGGCGCGAACAAGAACGACGCAACTATCCTTCCCCAGACGAATGAAGTGCCCGGAGATGAGCCGCCGACGGTCTCGATCACGAGCCCCTCGAACGGCACCGCGTTCACGGCCGGGTCGAAAATCACCATCACCGCGTCGGCCAGCGACAGCGACGGCAGCGTGTCAGGGGTCGCCTTTTACGCCGACAGCACGCTGATCGCAGCAACATCTTCGGCGCCCTACAAAGTCACGTGGGCCGATGTCCCCGCCGGTCCGCACACACTGAGCGCCGTCGCAACCGACGACCAGGGCGCGACGACGACGTCGCCGACGGTTTCGATCAACGTTGCCAGCGCGTCGAGCCCATTTCGCGGGTGGAGAGATACCGATATCGGCGCGACGGGCGCGTTCGGCTCCGCCACGGAGGCAGCCGACGGCACTCTTACGGTACAGGGCGCGGGCGCGGACGTGTGGGGCACGTCTGACGCATTCAATTACCTCTACACGCCGCTCAGCGCGGATGGAACGCTCACCGTGCAGGTGGAGAGCGTTTCGGACCAGGCCGACTGGGTCAAGGCCGGTCTGATGATCCGCGGCTCACTCGATCCCTCAGCGGCACAGGCATTCATCCTCGTGTCGCACGCCAAAGGCGTCGCCTTCCAGCGGCGGACAGTTGACGGCGGCACGAGCGTGAGCACGCCGGGCAGCTCGTCTACGGCGCCGCGGTGGCTCAGGATCGTGCGGAGCGGCAACACGATTTCCGGTTATGAATCGGCGGACGGCTCCGCGTGGACGCTCGTCGGCAGCGATACGCTGAACCTGCCCAAGTCCGCCTACGTCGGCATCGCGGTCTCGAGCCACGTTTCAAGGACGCTTGCGACCGCGACGTTCGGTTCGGTGGAGACGTCAGCGGCCATTGGGATTGGCGATGCGGATATCGGGAGCGTGCCATTTCCCGGAAGCTGGTCGTTCGATGGCAGCGGCTTCAGCGTCACCGGCTCCGGCGCCGACATCTGGGGCAGTAGGGATGCGTTCCACTACATGTACTGGCTACGTGACGGGAACGCCACCATCATCGCGCACGTGACAGGCATCCAGAACGTCGATCCGTGGGTAAAGGCAGGCGTGATGATCCGCCAAACGCTCGTTTCCGGCGACGCGCACGCGTTCATGCTCGTGTCGGCATCGAAGGGCGTCGCTTTCCAGCGCCGCGATGCGACGGGTGGAACCAGTGTGAGCACCGCGGGTTCGGCATCGACGGCGCCGCACTGGGTCAAGCTCACGCGCGCGGGCGACACGTTCACCGCGTTTGAGTCAGACGATGGGACGACATGGACCGAGGTCGGGACGGACACGATCTCGATGGTGGGGCCGGTGTACATCGGCCTCGCGGTGACGAGCCACAACACGTCGGCCAGTGCGACGTGCACGTTCGATCACGTGAGCATCCAATAGG
>JBOGIZ010000496.1:0-5167 GCA_050747805.1 Vicinamibacterales bacterium
TCCGGGGCGTTTCGATCGACCGCTCACCGCGGAGGTACGCGCCCGTCAGCGAGCCGTTGCCGTCGTTCAGCAGTTCGGCCGGCGTGCCCTGGAAGATCACCTCGCCGCCGTGCTCGCCCGCGCCCGGTCCCAGATCGACGACGTAATCGGCGGTCCGGATCGTTTCCTCGTCGTGTTCGACGACAACGACGGTGTTGCCCAGATCGCGGAGGCGCGCGAGGGTGGAGAGCAGCGCGCGGTTGTCGCGCTGGTGCAGTCCGATCGACGGCTCGTCGAGCACGTACAGCACGCCTGTCAGGTTCGAGCCAATCTGCGTCGCGAGGCGGATGCGCTGTCCTTCGCCGCCCGAAAGCGTCGCGGCGCTGCGGCCGAGCGTCAGATATCCGACGCCAACGTCGTTCAGGAACCGGAGCCGGTCGCGGATCTCGCGCAGGATCCGGTTGGCGATGAGCGCCTCGCGGTCGCTCAGTTCGATCGCGTCGAACACGCGCAGTGTCTCGGCGATCGGCAGATCGACGTACTCGGTGATCGTGCGGCCCTTGACGCGAACGGCCCGGCTCTGCGGCTTCAGCCGCTCGCCCCGGCACGATGGACACGGCCGGAGCGCGCGGTACGGTTCGAGGCTCTCCTGCTCGACCCAGCTGCCCTCTTCGTACCGGCGCCGCAGGTTGGGGACCAGACCCTCGAATCCCGCGCCGAACGGATCTTTTTCGGCCGCGCCTTTGGTCACGCCTTCCTTGCGCGCGCCGTAGAACAGGATGTCGCGCGCCTTCCGCGGCAGCCGCCTGAACGGCACCGACAGATCGATGCCGAAGACCTTGCTGAGCGACGTCAGCGCCTCTTTGACGAGTTTCCGATCGCCGCGCGTCCACGGCGCGATCGCGCCATCGAGCAGCGAGAGCGACTCATCGGGCACGAGCCTCGCAGGATCGAAATCGTAGACGGCGCCGAGTCCCTGGCACTCCGTGCAGGCGCCATGCGGGGAATTGAACGAAAACGCGCGCGGCGTCATCTCGGGCATGCTGACGCCGCAGAACGTGCAGGCGAGCCGGCGCGAGAACAGCCGATCGCCGCCCTCCAGCGTATTGATCACGACGACATCGTCGGCAAGGTTCAGCGCGATGTCGACCGATTCGGTCAGCCGCCGCTCGATGCCCGGCTTCAGAATCAGGCGGTCGACCACGACCTCGATGGTGTGGTTGCGGCGGCGATCCAGTTTGATGTCGTCGTCGAACGAGCGCATCTGGCCGTCGATGCGCACCCTGGTGAATCCGCGCGTCCGCAGCGCCGCCAGCTCTTTCTTGAACTCACCTTTGCGGCCGCGGACGATCGGCGCGAGCACATTGACGCGCTCGTCATTGGGCAAGAGCATCACCATGTCGATGATTCGCTCGAGCGACTGGGAGGCGATCTCGCGCCCGCAGATATGACAGTGCGGGATGCCGATGTTCGCGAACAGCAGCCGGAGGTAGTCGTAGATCTCGGTGACGGTGCCGACGGTCGAGCGCGGATTCGACCCGGTGGTTTTCTGCTCGATCGCGATGGCTGGCGAGAGGCCGTCGATCAGATCGACGTCGGGCTTCTCCATCTGCTCGAGGAATTGGCGCGCGTAGGACGACAGCGATTCGACGTACCGCCGCTGCCCTTCCGCGTAGATCGTGTCGAAGGCGAGCGATGATTTGCCCGACCCCGACAGGCCGGTAATCACCACCAGCCGATCACGGGGCAGATCGACGTCGATATTCCTGAGGTTGTGAACGCGCGCGCCCCGCACGTTCACCCAGTCGTGAGCCATTACTGTCGAGTGTTTCTGGAAAAACCCAAACAGCAATTGTACTACGGGCCGGCCTTCGGGCCGCAGGTCGGATCACGCCCGCCGCAATCGGCTGTGCTTGTAGCCGTACATGAAGTAGAAGACCAGACCGATCGCCAGCCAGATGACAAATCGCCACCAGGTGATAACCGGAAGCTCCGTCATCAAATATCCGCAGCAGATCACTGCGAGGACGGGGACCAGCGGTACAAACGGCGTGCGGAACGGGCGCGCGCGGCCTGGCTCGGTCCGCCGGAGGATGATGATGCCGAGCGCGACGAGGATGAAGGCGAACAGTGTGCCGATGTTCGTGAGCTGCACGATCTCGTCGATGTTCGCAATCGCCGCGAACACGGCCACGAAGATGCCCGTCAGGATCGTGGTGATGTGCGGCGTCCGGTATTTCGGGTGGACTCTCGCGGCCCAGGGCGGCAGCAGGCCGTCGCGCGCCATCGAAAAGAAGATCCGCGGCTGCCCGAGCTGAAAGACCACGAGCACCGACGTGGTCGCGAAGACAGCGCCGAGCGAGATGATCCCGGCCGTCCAGTTCATGCCCAGGCCGGAGAACGCGGTGGCCAGCGGCTCCGCCGTGTCGAGCTGCTTCCACGGCAGGAGTCCCGTCAGCACGAGTGCGACCGCGATGTAGATGACGGTACAGACAATCAGGCTTGCGATGATGCCGATCGGCATGTCGCGTTGGGGATTGCGCGCCTCTTCGGCCGCCGTCGAGACGGCGTCGAAACCGATATACGCGAAGAAGATGATGGCCGCGGCGCTCGACACGCCCGCAAATCCGTTCGGCGCGAAGGGATGCCAGTTCGCGGGTTTGACGTAGAACGAGCCCATGATCAGGAAGAACGCGATAATCACGAGCTTCAGCGCGACCATCGCGGTGTTCGTCCACGCGCTCGCGTTCACCCCGATGACCAGAATCCACGTGATCAGCGCCACGATCAGAAACGCCGGGAGGTTGAAGACGATCGGAACGCCGAACAGATGCGGCGCGCTCGTCAGCCCGGCGGCCGCCTGCGTGACGGCAACGCCCAGCGAGGCTGGATCGATGCCGCCCGCGCGAGCCGTCTCGATCTGATGCAGCGACTGCGCGGCGGTGCGATAGTCGATCCCGAGCCACGCCGGCACGTGCAGGCCAAATCCGTTGAGCAGTTGCTGGAAGTAGCCCGACCACGAAATCGCGACGGCCACGTTGCCAACCGCGTACTCGATGATCAGGTCCCAGCCGATGATCCACGCGACAAGCTCGCCGAGCGTCGCGTACGAATACGTATACGCGGAGCCCGAGATCGGGACCATCGCGGCGAACTCGGCGTAGCACAGCGCCGCGAAGCCGCACGCGATTCCCGTCAGCACGAACGAGAGGGTGATGGCCGGACCGGCGCCGATATGGTCCGCGCCGCCCGCGGCCGCGGTCCCGACGGTCGAGAAAATGCCGGCGCCGATGATCGCGCCCACACCGAGCGCCGTCAGCTGAATCGGGCCGAGGGTCCGCTTGAGCGCGGACGTGCCTTCGCTCACCAGATCGGCGACGGGTTTGGTGCGAAAGAGCTGATGCATGCGAGTCGGATTGTAGCAAGGAAGTCTTCCGCCTCGCGGCGGCCGCGGCGAAGATCTACTTCAGGGGCAGCAATCCGCGCAGGCCGACAGCAAGCCGATAGACCGTTTCGCTGGCGGCGAGCGCGATGCCGCCGTGCGGATCGAAGGCCAGCCCGAGGAGCGCCCCGCCGGCCAAGACCAGTTCCGGATCGTCCGGACGATCGAGACGAAACCGATAGACGCCGCTCGCGCCCGCCAGCGCGTCCACGACGTACAGGTGCCCCGCCGCGTCGAACGCGAGGCCTTGCGGACGTCCAAGACCGCCGCACCACGGGGCCGCCGCGCCGTCGGGCGAGATGCGATACACGACATCGTTCGTCGAGAGCGTCGGACCGGTGAGGTAAAGATGATCGTCTGGCCCGAACGCAAGATGGAACGCCGCGACGCTCCCGGGCAGCGTCGCGAAGGCGCGCGCGTGGCCGTCCGCGTCGACGCGCAGAATCGATCCCGACCGATCGCCGACATATAAGGCGCCGTCCGGTCCGAACGCAAGACCGCACGCGACGCCGAGTTCGCTTGCAAAGAGCGCGGCGCGCCCGTCCCCATCGATCCGGTACACGCTGCCATCGAAGCGGCTGGAGACATGCAGCCGGCCGTCGCGGTCGAATGCCAGCGACGTGGGATTGGGGACGCCGGCCACGAACGGCTCGCGCGTGCCGTCGGGACGCACGATGAAAATCGAGACGGGCGCCTGCTGGCCTCGCGATCCGCTGAACGTCACGAACAGATTGCCGCGGCGATCGTAGGCAGGACTGTCCACTTGATGGACACCGATCGCCAGCGCGCCGCCAATTTCGACGAAGGCCGTTTCGCCGGGCAATTCGTCGATGCGGATGGGAGTGGTACCGCCGTCAAGCCCTTCGGGCACGAGAACGGTCAGCACGGTTGATGACGCGTGCATGAGCCGTGCGGGTTCGGCGCCCACGCGCACATGCGGCAGGTCCGGATCGACCGGAAAACCCTGCCCTTCAATCCGGACCAGGCCGCCCTCGACCGCCCACAGCGGACGGACCGACGCGATGCGCCCTTGCGCCTGGGACGGGGACGGCCCCACAGTGTCAGCTCTCGTCGTCGAGCTCGACGTTCCAGTAGAAATAATCGCGCCACGACTCGGGCGCGTTGCGCAGGCCAATCGTGATGCGGATCGCGGGCGCTTTGTCGGGCCGCTTCGGCATGCGAATAAGATGCATGCCGGCCTGCTCGGGAGTGCGTCCGCCCTTGCGGCGATTGCAGGGGATGCAGCAGGTGACGATGTTTTCCCAGTCTTTACGGCCGCCCTGGGCGACCGGCACCACATGGTCGAACGTGAGCTCCCCGCTTGGCAGCAGATCCCCGCAATACTGGCACGTGTGGGTGTCGCGCGCGTAGATGTTCGCGCGCGAGAACGGCACGTAGTCGATCTGGCGCTTGATCTTGATGTAGCGCAGCATGCGAATCACTGACGGAAGCTTGAAGCTGAAAGAGACCGAGTGCACTTCCCGTTCGTACGTGGAAATAACCTCGACCTTTCCCTGGCACCAAAGCGTAATAGCTTTCTGCCAGGGAACGACCTTCAGCGGCTCGTACGTGGCGTTCAGAAGGAGCGCCTGCTCCATAAACCTGAGTCATTCTGCCTGATGGGATCCGGAGTGTCAAGGCGGTGACGGTCTAACAGGAGTGTTTACAGCAGCTTAGGGCTGTGGGGACAGGGGCCGTACCCGGGACCGGTGGGGAAAAGGGGCCGTACCCTGGACGGGCCCGGGT
>JBOGIZ010000497.1:0-5548 GCA_050747805.1 Vicinamibacterales bacterium
CAGGGCCTCGACGTCACAAACGAGGACGATCAAGTCTACGTCCCGTTGACCACGCTGATGCGCCGCCTAGTGAACGTTGACTACTTTAATGCCATCCTGTTCGAACTCGCCGACTGGAGCACGATGGACGTGGACGCACGCCGCGCTGATGAACTGTTGCGGACGCGACATCCGGTGTTGGCCGGACAGCGTGAAGATTTTCAAATTCAGAATGAGAAGTCGCTGATCGACACTCAGACGGCCTCGTCGGCACGCCTGGACGCACTCGTTCGCTGGATCGGCGCGAGCGGCTTGATTGTCTCCGGACTCGGCGTCCTTGCGATCGCTTGGATCGCCGTCCGGGATCGGACGATGGAAATTGGCACGCGGAGAGCACTTGGCGCGACCGCAACAAACGTCTTCCTACAATTCCTATTCGAGGGGTTTGTCCTGGCCGCGATCGCGTCGGTAGCCGGCCTGTTGGTCGGAATCGTCACGTCCTACACGCTGGCCGCGCGCGCCGGCTTGCCACCCGTGTTTGAACGCGGGCCGGCGTTTGCGGCGCTCGCGATGGCGCTACTTCTGAATCTTGTGTTTGCGGCATGGCCGTCCCTCCGTGCAGCGCGGATGGATCCAATCAACGCCCTCAGGCACGAATAGGATCGTCGATTTGCCAGAAATGCGACCGTGTATCGTAGTATCGAGAACCGAAAGAAGCTCTTCGGATGGCCGAGCACCGCGAATCTGACCCTGACGCCTCTGTTGAGGACTGCAGCATGCATTGAACTGACCTCCGGCGTCTGTATTCTGGTCGGACTCGTGACAGAGGTTGCGGCGCTAGTGGCGGCCGGCGAGATGGCGTTCGCCTACTTTCTAGCGCATTTCCCTCTCGCATTTTGGCCCATCGCCAACGACGGTGTGTCGGCGGTGCTTTTCTGTTTTGCGTTTCTATTCATCGCAGTCCACGGATCTGGACTATGGAGTGTCGAGAGCCTGCTATGGCACCGTCGGTCCGACCCTGTGCGACGCGAACCTTAAGGACCGGCAGGTACGGCGCGAGCAGGCTGGCGCCACCGCAATCTGCCGCCTGAGACCGTGGCGTGACCGCGGACTGATTCGAGTGCCGCGGGAGATCAGGATGAAGGTCGTCAGGGGAACAAGGATCACGCTGCGGCAGCTTACGCGGAACCTGCTCAGCACTGATTGGTGATTCTGTGGGGCATATGATGTCAGTTCTCGACGATCTCCGTATCGGTGTTCGGCTTCTCTGGAAAGACAAGCTGTTCGCCATGACGGCGACGTTCACGCTGGCGCTCTGCGTCGGCGCCAACACCGCGCTCTTTTCCATCGTGCACAATGTTCTGCTGCGCCCGTTGCCGGTGCCGGACTCGGACCGCATCATGCTTATGAGCAACGAGTATCCGAAGGCCGGCGCCGAAGGCGGGGGCTATTCGGGCGCGCCGGACTACTACGATCGACTGCGCGGCATGAACGTATTCGACGAGCAGGCGATGTTCACGTCGCGGAGCTACTCGGTCGATCAGGGTGGTGTGCCCATACGCCTCACGGGGATGGTCGTCACGCCGTCGTTCTTCCGGCTCGTCGAGACGGCGCCGATCATCGGCCGCAGCTTCACGAACGATGAGGGCGAGGTCGGCAATGACCAGAAGGTCATTCTCAGCTACGGTCTGTGGCAATCCAACTTCGGCGGCGCCCGCGCCGTCGTCGGCCGGACCATGCGCATCGATGAGAAGCCGTACACGATCGTCGGCGTGATGCCGGCGGGCTTCACCTTCGTCGATCCGAAGATCGAGATATGGCTGCCGCTGGCGTTCACCGACAAGCAGAAGTCCGACGAATCGCGCCACAGCAACAACTGGCGGCACATCGGGCGGCTCAAGCCCGGCGCGACGCGGGCGCAGGCGCAGGCGCAGGTCGACGCGATCAACGCCGCTAATCTCGGTCGCTTCCCGCAGTATCGGCAGCTGCTGATTAACGCCGGCTTCCGGACCGACGTCACCGGCCTGCAGGACTTCCTCGTGCGCGATATCAAGCCGACGCTGTATCTGATGTGGGGCGGCGCGCTGTTCGTGCTGTTGATCGGTTGCGTGAACGTCGCGAACCTGGTGCTCGTGCGGTCGCGCGCGCGGCTGAAGGAGCTGGCGACAAGGCTGGCGCTCGGCGCCGGACGGCTGCGCGTGACGCGGCAGCTCGTCACCGAGAGCGTCATGCTGACGCTGGCGGCGGCGGTACTCGGTTTAGGCGTCGGTGCTGCGGCGCTGCGGCTGCTAACGGCGATTAACATTCAGGATCTGCCGCGCGGCGGCGAGATTCAGCTCGACGGTGTCGTCGTCTTTTGCACGCTGAGCGTCGCGGTACTCATCGGCGTCGTCCTCGGATTAATTCCGGCCGCGACGGTCGCGCCCGCGAATCTCACCGTCGTCCTTCGCGAGGAAGGACGCTCCGGAACGTCCGGACGCGGCGCGCGGACGCTGCGCCGCGCTCTGGTGGTCGCGCAGGTCGCGTTCGCCTTCATCCTGCTGATTGGCGCCGGGCTGCTCTTCGCGAGCTTCCGGCGTGTGCTCGCGATCGACCCCGGCTTCAACGCGGATGGCGTCCTGACGGCGTCGGTGATGCTGCCGCCGTCGCGCTATGCCAACGACCAAGCGCGCGTGCAGTTCTTGAACACGGCGCTGGCGCGCCTCCGCGCGCTGCCAGGCGTCAGCGCGGCCGGCGCGACTGACGCCATCCCGTTCGGCGGCAACCACAGCGACAACGTGATTCTCGCCGAGGGGTATCAGATGCGTCCCGGCGAGTCGGTCCTCTCGCCCACCCAGGTCGACGTGTCGGACGGCTACTTCGAGGCCATGCGCGCGCACCTAGTGGACGGGAGGTTCTTCAACCAGCACGACACGGCCGAATCGCTCAAGGTGATCATCGTCGACGAAAAATTGGCGCGGCGCTTCTGGCCGAACCGGAGCGCGATCGGCCGTCGCATGTATCTGCCCACCGACATCAACAACCTACTCGCCGTCTCCGACAAGACGAAGTTTTTCACCGTCGTCGGCGTCATTCGCGAGATCAAGCTCGCCAGCCTTACGGAAGGCGATAAGAGCGTGGGAGCGTACTACTTTCCAATGTCGCAGGACACCTCGAGCATGATCACATTCGCCGTGCGCACCCCAGGCGATCCGATCGCGCTGGCGTCGAGCGTGCGCGGCGCACTGTCTGAAATCGATCGCGAGCTGCCGGTGTTTGGCTCGCAGACGATGAACACGCGGCTGGATCACGCGCTCGTCGAGCGCCGGTCGCCCATGTTCCTGTCGCTTGCGTTCGGCGGCCTGGCACTCTTCCTTTCGGCGATCGGGATCTACGGCGTGCTGGCGTACCTCGTGACGCAGCGACGAAAAGAGATCGGCATTCGCATCGCGCTCGGGAGCAGCGGGGGAGCCGTGTTCCAACTCGTGCTCCGCGAAGGGTTGCTGCTCATCGGGAGCGGACTGGCGTTCGGCGGCACGGGCGCGTTCGTGCTCCGACGCAGTCTGCAGAGCCAGCTGTTCGGCGTGCGTGCGAGCGATCCGTTGGTGATTGGCTTGGTGACGCTCTTGCTCGCGACGGTTGCCATCTTGGCATGCACGTTCCCGGCCCGCCGCGCGACCCGGATCGACCCGATGGTCGTACTTGCCGAGTAGTGGTCAATGCCAGCCGGCGTAGCCGGCAGCCATGTCGTGCCACCGACCGTCAGATTTTGCGAAATGTCCGTTCTTCTTCGTCGCATGCGTTCATTGGGCAAGAAGGCGGCCGCGGTTCGGCGCGCTTCGCGTGCTCGGCGGACCCTGAGGGTCGCGTGATCGGGCTGAGCCATGGCATCGTCAGACGCTGAACATCGAAGGAAACGTCCGAAGTCGTGTCGGTCAGACGTCCATACCCTGACGCCGCCACCGTCGGAAGGAATTGCGTTATACGCGATCTGGCGACCACACGGCGCGGCGCTCCGGCGGACGATTGAAGAGAGCGCTCGCGCACAAGGCTGGGAGGACGCGATGAGGAATCTCGACGGGTACCGGCGGGCGGCGTCATGAGGGCCCGAAGAAAAGCTTCGTCAGCGCCAAAGAGCGCGTCCGCCGGTGATGACGCGCGATTCGAAGCTGTTCTGGCTGCGTTCGCTGCCGACGCCACGCTGCGTCATGTCGCCTCCGCGTTCGCCGCTGAACAGGCGATTGGGCGCCCGAGGAAGTTCGGGTCCGGGGCGCTCAAGGTGAGGGGCAAGATATTCGCGATGGTCGTGGACGGGCGGCTGGTCGTCAAGCTGCCGCCGACTCGCGTTTCGGACATGATTCGGTCGGGGGATGGCGCACCATTCGATCCCGGGCACGGTCGCGTGATGAAACAGTGGGTCGTAATCATCAATAAAAGGACTTCGTGGATCAGTCTCGCCAAAGAGGCGCACGATTTCGTTCGGGGTATTCGCAACTGATCGATGAATAGGGGAACAGGGTCCAGATGAACACGAACGACGATGCCCTTTCGGTGGTGCACGCGCACCCTGATGGTTGGACGACCAGGAATTTCGAACAGGTGGCGAAGGTCCCCGCCCCGCACCTCAAGATCGAGACCCCGATTAACGAGTACCCGACCACCAAGTTGTGGATACGCGTGCTATCGAGATTTGGTCAACTGGTCACGCACGTAGACCTTCTCGCTGAGTTCTGAAATGGGGGCGAGGCGATGTTGCTGTTCGACATGGACGTCGATCGGCTCGGACGGATGCGTGTCGCCGAACACTTTACGGGCGCGCACGGAAAGATCACGCGCATCGGGGAGATTCATGAAACAGTCGCCGCTCGCGCCGCTGGCTTGGCCGCAAGTTAGGGACAAGACGACGGCGACCGGTGCACGTGGCGATTTCGACGGCGAGGCGGAACTGACCGTCTACACGCTGGTCAGCTTGTTCACGGACGTCTTGAGGGAGTCCACGTCGGCTTGAAGCTGCGCGATGCGTTTGAACTGCACGGCGCTGTCGCGCTGCAAGCCGTCCACTGCGGAACGGAGTGCATTCAGCATGGCATTGCGGACGTTCAGAATGCCGATGATGCGCGCGAACTCACAGCGCGTTCCACGTCCACGCGAGTGAGCGCAGCACCCCTGACGCGCCGCGCCTTCGGGATTCGTCGCCGCAACGCAGGCTTCCGCTGGGTGGTCCTCGGCGGGCGGGGGCGAGCGTTGCGCTCGTTGAGGCCTCGACGCGCCGGTCGAAGTCCAGTGTCGTGGTCGCCGCCTCACTCATCACGTTCGCTGCACAGCATGCAGCCGCGCCGAGAACGAAACGGGTCGTCCGCTGCTTCGCTTCGCAATGCCGACGTTGCTGACGTCCGACCTCGCTGAGATGGAGCACCTCGCCAGAGTTCCAAAAGTCTCGCCATCGTTCGTCGGATCGTCGGTCATTCACGCTCCGAGTCTTCGCCTGTTCCGCGTCCTGACGGGGCGCCGCTGCGTGGCGGCCAGCCCGGCCCCGTCGCGGTTCGTCTGACGACGCGCGCCAGCGGGAGAGCGTGCTGTCACGCCCGCG
>JBOGIZ010000498.1:0-8227 GCA_050747805.1 Vicinamibacterales bacterium
GATCTGTCCAGGCGGCGAGCGCGCTCGCGGCGGTCATGGTCAGCGCCCGATCATCTGCTGCAAGCGTTCCGTGTATCTCGCGCCGTGTACCTCGATCTGTGAGACCGCGCGATCGATCTCGTGCAGATCGTCGGGTGTCAGTTGAATGCTGGCTGCGCCGAGATTCTCCTCGAGTCTGTGCCGCTTGGTCGTGCCGGGAATCGGCACGATCCACGGCCGTTGCGCGAGCAGCCACGCGAGCGCGATCTGCGCGGGCGTCGCGTGTCTTTGTTCGGCGAAGGCTTTCAGCCAGTCGACGAACGCCAGGTTCGCCTTGCGATTGTCTTCCGTGAATCGCGGAACCTGGTTGCGGAAGTCGCCGGGCTCGAACGTCGTGCTGGCATCGATTGTTCCCGTGAGAAACCCACGGCCGAGCGGGCTGAACGGCACGAAGCCGATGCCCAGCGCCTCGACGGCCGGCAGCACTTCTTTTTCGGGCTCTCGCCACCACAGCGAGTACTCGTTCTGGAGCGCCGTCACGGGCTGCACGGCGTGGGCGCGCCGGATGGTCTGCACGCCCGCTTCCGACAACCCGAAATGTTTCACCTTGCCGTCGCGAATCAGATCCTTCACCACTCCCGCGACGTCCTCGATCGGGACATTCGGATCGACGCGGTGCTGGTAAAAGAGATCGATGCGATCGGTTTTGAGCCGCTTCAGCGACGCGTCGGCGACGTCTCGAACGTGCGATGGCCGGCTGTCGAGACCGGTCTGCTTCCCGTTCTCGAAGGCGAATCCGAACTTCGTCGCGATCACCACGCGATCGCGAACCGGCGCGAGCGCCTCCCCGACGACGTCCTCGTTCGTGAAGGGTCCGTACGCTTCTGCCGTGTCGAAGAAGGTGACGCCGGCATCGACGGCCGCGCGGATGAGCGCGATGCCCTCCTGACGGCTCGTCGGTGTGCCGTAGCCGTGGCTGATGCCCATGCACCCGAAGCCAAGCGCCGATACGTCCAATCCGTTCGATCCAAGCATTCGCTTCTGCATGGATTCAGTGTATATCCGAGGGGCGTCGCCCCTCAGACTCCCCGCTCGCGGCGCCCGCTCGCTCGGCGGGCCGGGGTGAACATGTTTACAACCTACACGTATGATGCGTAGACTACCAACATATGTCGCCGGACAAGCGCGACGTCTGCTACGGCACGCTCGGCCTGATGATCCTCAAGACGCTGGAAGCCCTCGGGCCACAGCACGGCTATCGCATCGCCAGACGCATCGAACAGATTAGCGGCAATCAGCTGGCGCTCAACCAGGGGACGCTGTATCCCGCCCTTCTGAAGCTGGAGCAGGCCGGATGGATCGACGCGGCGTGGCGTGAGTCGGAGAGCGGGCGGCGCGTCAAGGTGTACAGCTTGACGAAATCCGGACGCCGGCAGATCCGCATTGAAGAATCGGACTGGAAGCAGGCGCAGGGCATCGTCGAGCGCTTCCTCGACATTCAGGACGACACGCCATGAGCCGGGTGCGCGCGTTTGCCTGGCGCGTGCGCCGGCTGTTCGGCGCGCATCGGCAAGTGGCAGATCTTCGCCACGAGATTGACGCGCACATTGACGAGGCGACCGAAGACTACCTTCAGCGCGGTCTTACGCCGGCGGACGCTCGGCGCGCCGCGCTCTTGGACTTCGGCGGGATCGCGCGGACCGAGGAGGCGTATCGCGAGCATCTGGCATTCCGCTGGATTGACGCGTTCACGCGCGACGTGCGTCACGCCGCGCGCGCGCTTCGTAGAAGCCCTGGCTTCGCCTTCGTGGTGGTGCTTGTCCTTGCTGTTGGCACAGGCGCGAGCACGGCGGTGTTCACACTGCT
Source organism: Vicinamibacterales bacterium (assembly GCA_050747805.1). GTDB lineage: Bacteria > Acidobacteriota > Vicinamibacteria > Vicinamibacterales > 2-12-FULL-66-21 > JAICSD01. The sequence continues at coordinate 1,846 of JBOGIZ010000498.1, forward strand.
CGATCGGATCGTGCTGCAGCCGCTGCCGTTTCCAGATGCCGATCGTCTTGTCACGATCGCGCACGCGGTGCCCGGCCGCAATCTGAAACAGGCCGGCATCTCCGATGGACTCTTCTTCTTCTACCGGCAACACGCCCGATCGATCGCGTCGCTCGGGCTGTACACCCGCAGCACGATGAGCAACCTGCACACGGATTCAGGCACCGTGCGCATCGAGATGCGCAGGGCGGACCCAGAGTTCTTCAGAGTCCTGGGCGTCCAACCCGCGCTGGGCCGCTTGTTCACTGACGAGGACGGCGCGCCCGGTTTCATGGATGGCACGTGGGCGATTCCGATTCTGCTGACGCACGACTTCTGGCTTGAGCGATTCGGGTCGGACCCGGCGGTCGTCGGCCGAACGCTCACAATCAACGATTTGCCGCGGCCCATCGTCGGCGTTCTTCCAGCAGGATTTTCGTTCCCCGACGCGCACACGCAGATCTGGGAACTGGACATGCCGTCGGCCCGCTCCCCGAGGTTCGCCCAATCGTTCCGCTACAACGCTATCGCGCGACTACGGCCGGGAGTCACGGCGTCGGCAGCCAGCGCCGATCTCGACGCGCTGCTGCCGCACGTGATCGGCGTCTATCCAGACGCGACGGCAGAGCGGATGGCGAAGCTGAGGGTGACGCCCATCGTGACGCCGCTCAAGAACACCATCATCGGCGACATCGCCTACGTTCTGTGGCCGCTCCTGGGCGGCATGGCGTGCCTCCTGCTGATTGCGGCGACCAACGCCGGCGGTCTTTTCCTGGTTCGCGCGGAGCAGCGCAGCCGCGAGATCGCGATCCGCCGCGCGCTCGGCGCCGAGTGGGGCCGCATCGCGAGTCAGTTCTTCATCGAAGCGCTCGTCTTGACGTTGACGGCATCGGCGCTTGCAATCGCGATCGCGCGCGCCGTCCTGAAGACCGTTATCGCGTACGCACCGTTGGATCTGCCGCGAGCCGGGGAAATCAGACTCGGGTGGACGGCCTCCGCGTTCGCATTCGGCGCTGCGTTGGTGATTGCCGGGGCGTACAGCGTGATGGCGCTGCGCCGGCTGCGGAGGCCGGCCGATGCCACTCTCCTGCGAAGCGGTCAATGGACGACGAGCGGTCCAGCCGGTCGCCGACGCGATCCATTGATAGTCGTCCAACTGGCGATGGCCCTGCTGCTGCTGGCCGGTTCGGCGCTCATGGTGCGGACGTACCAGAATTTGTCGCGGACGCCGCTGGGATTCTCGCCCGACCATCTGCTGACGGTGGAAGTGTCGCTGCCGTTCCGACAAGCGGATCGCGCGACGCAGGTTTACGATGCCGTCGTCGATCGCCTTCGCCACGTGCCGGGCGTCACCGACGCGTCGGCGGCAAGCTTTGTCCCGCTGACACCGGCCCCCGATCTCTTTCCTGTCACGCCTGGCGGCGACCCCATCAGCTTCAAGTTTTTCGTGCCCGGCTATTTTCAGGCCATGGGCACGCGCGTTGTCGAGGGAGACGCGTTCGGTCCGAACGATCATTCCACGTCGCCGTACCCCGTCCTGGTCAGCGCCTCACTCGCGCGCCATCTCTTTCCAGACGGCCATGCGGTCGGCCGGCAAATTCGCCGCCTCAATCCGGATGGCACGCCCGTGGACAAGGGGCCGGGGAAAGTTGTTCCACCGTTCACGATCGTGGGCGTCGCCGGCGACGTTCGCGAAGCCACACTCAGAGGCGATGCGACCGAGACCGTCTACATCCCGCTCATCGAGCCGCGTGTCGAACAGGAGATCAGTCCAACCGACATGACGCTCGTCATCCGCGGCGGGCGCGACCCGATGTCGCTGGCCGCCGACGCGCGGGCCGCAATCGCCGGTGTCGACCCCGCGCTCGGCATTGGGCGCGTGCGATCGATGGACGCGATTGTCGAGGCGGCGCGCGGGAAAGAGACATTTGTCGGCGTGCTTTTGATCCTCGCCGCCGCGGTGTCGCTGTTGCTCGGTATCGTCGGCGTCTACGGTGCGGTGGCGCAGGTGGTTCGCTCGCGCACGCGCGAGATCGGCATCCGCATCGCCCTGGGCGCCACGCGCACCGAGGTCGTCCGGATGGTGACGGCGGGATCGCTGCGCGCGGCGATTGTCGGCGCGGTCATTGGTCTGGGCCTCGCCCTCATCGGTGTGGGCGCCCTGCGGGCACTGTTGTTCGGCGTCGCGCCCCGCGACACGGTGGTGCTCGCGTCGGTAACCGTCCTGCTCCTCACCGCTTCGGCGCTCGCCGCGTGCGCGGCCGGATGGCGAGCCGTCCGGATCACGCCGCTCGTCGCGATGCGAGACGAATAGTCGAGGACCGGGCCTGGCGGCGTGTGCGACTCTATAATGACGGGGATGGCGGTGCTTCCCGGGAACGATCTCGTGGCGCTCGGTCTAGTCGACCTGGCCGCCGGGCGCGAGACCGACGCGGCGCTGCTGGTCTCCATCGGGGCGCCTAGGCTCGTGCGGCTCGGCCTGACGGTTCGATCTCCGTTGGCGGATCCCGAGCACCGGCTCTATGCCCGCTTGGCCGCGAGCGCGCCCAATTCGGCCCACTCGCGATACAACGCGCTCGTGCGCCGGCTCGTCAGCTACGAGCGCGCCCTCGCATGCGCGCGCTGACCGACGCCGAGCATCTGCAGAGGTTCATGCACGGGCTCGGCGCGGCCTCGGCCGCCGAGGCGCGTGTGTACTTCACCGGCGGATCCACCGCCGTCCTGCTCGGCTGGCGGCTCAGCACGATCGATGTGGACATCCGGATCGTTCCCGAGCACGACGCGCTGTTCCGCGCGATTCCGCGGCTCAAAGAGCAGCTCGGCATCAACATCGAGCTGGCGTCCCCGGATCAGTTCATCCCGGTCAGGCCGGGCTGGGAGGACCGCAGTCCGTTCATCGCGCGACACGAGCGCATTTCCTTTCACCACTTCGACCTGACCGCGCAGGCGCTGGCCAAGATCGAGCGCGGACACGCTCAGGACCGCGGCGACGTCAGCGAGATGCTGCGTCGCACACTTGTCAGCCGCGCCGGACTACTCGACACGTTCGAAGCGATCGAGCCCCTGCTGTACAAGTACCCCGCGATCGATCCGGCCTCCTTCCGGGAGGCGGTCCTCGAAGCCGCACGGTAAGCGCGGCCCCGGCTACAAGGTGCCCGGGCTGCCGCATCGTACCGGCCATGGCATCGGGATCGACGGCCACGAGTGGACGTACCTGGTGAAAGGGAACAGACGCCGCTCGCGCCCGGCATGTGCTTCAGCGATGACCGACAGGGCTCACCGCTTGGCGCCGCTGCACACCTCCCCGAAGCGGTAGTAGCGGCTCCGGTCCTTGGCGTCGCTTAACCGTACGGCGTCGCAGGAGATCTTTTCTTTGGTGGTCAGCTCGAAGCTGGCCGCGTCCGCCCCGGCGATGACGTAAGGCCGAACGTCGGTGTAGACGTGCGCCTCGTCCTTCGCGTACGTGTCGTTGATCACGACGAATGATGCCGGTTCGGCTCCGGGCAGCTTGAGGCCATTGACGTAGGCGCATTTGGCATCCATGGCCCACGGGTGCGTGACGAGCCGAAAGGAGGCCGGATCGCAGGCATGGATGGGCGAGTCGTGGTCGTACACGTCGCCGCGGTCCCGGCCGAAATTGAGATCGATTACTGAAAAAGAGGCGGGATCGGCGCCTGGAACCTGTTTCCCCTCGTAGTACACCCGCGCGGCGTCCTTCGCGTACGTCTCCGACAGGGGAACGAAACTGGCGGGCTGCGAACCGGCGATGGACGCGCAACGCAAGTACGCGCGATTGCGGTCCCTGGCGTAGCCGTGGTCGAGTGTCTCGAACGAACCGACGTCGGCCCCGTCCAGGGTACAGGACTGGTGTCCGTTGCCCTCATTCGAGGAGCTGTAAACGATGTGGTCGCCTGACCGGTGATACCCCGAGCAGGCGAGCACGCTCGCCAGCAGAACAAAGCCGAGGCCGAACTCGAATGGACGCCGACGGCGTTGCAGACAATCGAAGTTGTTCATCATGCGGCAGGTTTCCTTGCGATCACCGGTCGTGCCGGATCACGCCGTCGGCGGCGACGAAGGCGCCGGCACCGCAACGGGCGGCACGGGCGACGGGGCGATGAAGTTCTCCGCCTTCTGGCCGAGGTCGCGGAATTTGGTGGAGAGCGACCCGAGCCGCGCGACCCATTCCTGGTTGATCGGCTGGTGCTCGATCAATTCGTGAAAACGCACGGCCACCATAATCAGGAAAATCGGCTTGAGGAACGCGCCGCGCGCCGAGAGCGCGAACAGCGCCGCGATCCCGATCGTCGCCAGACCGCCGAGATTACGAACGGAGTGCGGCAGCATTGCCGTGATGAGGGCCGCCGGGATGAGCAGGACGAGCCACAGCAGCACGCTCAGCACGTGCTCGAGCACCACGATCCAGACCGCCTGCTTCAGCAGCGGCTTCGCGTCCTGCGCATAGTAGACGAGGCCCTGCTGCGCGCTCTGCCACGGATTCGGGTTTCCGCACGCGAGGTTGTAGGAGAAGATCACCTTGTCCATATAGCGCGTGGCGGCGCGCAGGATTGCGGTCACGAGGCTGCCGATGGCCTCGATGCCCGGGATCGGCAGCAGATGGCCGATCCCTTCGATCGTGCTGTGCACGGCGTTCACCACGCCGCGGACGAGCAGATTCATCGCGAAGAGCGCGTTCACCTGCCCGAACTTTTCCGTCACGATCCGCTTGCCGTACGCGAACATCGATTCGCTGCCGTTGCCGACGCGCCCGTGCACGATGAGCTCGGTCAGGACCGCGACATGGCCGCACTCGATCAGGTGCAGCACGTAGCGCAGCACGGCCCCCCAGAGCCAGCCCGCCGCCACCACGCACAGCACGAACCACCCGACGCCGAACACGGGCGCGATGAACCGGCCGGCCACCGCGGCGCCTCCCATCGTGATCGTGAACCAGACGATGCACGCGACCGAGAACGTGAACAGCACCGCGAAGCGCGCCAGCGCGTACGGCAGACTCTTGATCAAGAGCCCGATCGCCGAGAAGATGCCGCTATTGCGGACGGCAAGTGGATAGTCGTGCGGAACGGACGCGTCGATCGCCTGCGGTGTCATAAGAGGTCTCCGAGTGTTGAGAACTGCGGCGTCATTGCCTGGAGAAAATCGTGTTGCACAGGTCTCCGAGCCGTTTCTGCGCGTCCTTAGCGGCGCCTCCCGGCCCTCCGGTGACGCTGACGTCGCACAGCACGTTGTGCTTCGTGGCGATGACCTCGCGCAGCATATCCTGCCACACGGCGCGGTCTCCAACGCCGGCGAGTGGCGTCACGCTCAGATTCATCCCCCCCGTCTCCCAGGCGTGGACACTCCCGTCGCCGAGGCCCGGCCGGACTGTGACCCGTACGCCGTTGAAGCCCGCCGTCTTGAATTCGCAGGTCTGCGGGTCTCCCTGGAGCGGTTCGACCGTCGTGATCGGCGATGTCACGATGCCCGCCACGTCGTCCTTGCCGACCAGTTTTCGATCGCACGGATTGCCTGCGGATCCTGACGCCGACGTCGTCGCGGCCGGTTGCCGGCTTCCGCCCGACCCGGATTGCGCCGGCCCCGAAGTACTGCCGCACGCCGGCGCAAGGAGCGAAACGAGCACGATCACGAACGCGTATGCCAGACGATGCATGGTGACCTCCTTCAGCCGGCTACTTCACAACGGGCGCGTGGATGTTGGCGTAATCCCACGTCGACGAGAAACGGGACTTATCGCCCGCGACGGTCGTCTCCAACTTGACCGGCAAGCCCGTGGCCCGCGCAATCCAGAACTGCGAGTCGCTCGTACCCCCGCTGTCCTCGGTGTGGATGGCAAACACGTCGGCGGGTACGCCGTTCACCGACGCAGCCGGCAGTGACCGGCAGGTATAGACCTTCGCGTTTTTGAGCTTGGCCTCGTCGTCCACCCGCGAATCGGCGGCGGATTCCGGACTCTTCACCCAGGTGTTCCGGCTCTTTACGTAGATGGTGTCGCCGATGGTGATCGCCTCGATTGGCACGGGCCGGCCGCTTTGCATGATGGTCACGTGGTTGGGCGTCGTCCACTGCTTGTGCATGGCGTCGACCACCGGTTTGCAGGCCGGGGAAGGTTGTGCCGCGGCAGGCACCGCCGCGAACGCGAGTGCGCAAACGAGGCTGAAGGAGCGAAGGCGCGTGGTGAGTCCCTTCGATGGACGGCCGTTCATGCTGGATCGCATCACTTCACGACCGGCGCGTGGACGTTCGCGTAGTCCCAGGTAAAGGAAGAATGCCTCTTCCCCATGATCGTCGTGAAGTCTTCGTCCACCTTCACCGGCAAACCGAGCGACGGCGCAATCCAGATGGT
>JBOGIZ010000499.1:0-2897 GCA_050747805.1 Vicinamibacterales bacterium
CTCGTGATGCCGCCGCCGGATGGCGCGGCCGTGTGCGACGTACTTCGGCGCCAGCCAAATCCGCCGGAGATCATCCTGATGACAGGCTTGTCAGACCCCGAGCGGCTTCACACCGCGAGCGAACGCGACATCGTGGCGATGCTGCGCAAGCCGCTCACGCACGAGGACGTGGTCGACGCCGTCAGGCACGCGGTTGATCGGCGCGCGCTGGCCGCGCTCCGCCGGCACTGAGGCGTCGATCCGCTACCGCCCAACGGCGGACGGCGCCGGGCGCGGAATCGTCTGATCCGTGATCGAGGCTTGATACGCGAACCAGGCGAGCACGATGGCCGCCTGCTTCAGATCCTGTTCGCGGACGCGCTCGGGCATGTCCATGTTGGTGTGATGGATGCGCACGTCGTAGTCGGTGTAGTCCTGGATGGCGTTGAAGCCCGGAATGCCGACCGCGCGGAAGCTCAAGTGGTCCGTCGCGCCGATCCCCGGAAGCACGTTGCGCCGCGCGCCGAGATCGGTGAGCGGCGCAAGCCAGCGATCGAACAGCGGCTGCACGTCGGCCATGTTCTCGAGATACCAGCCGTAGATCGGCCCCGTGCCCGGATCCTGATTGAGATAGACGAAGACGTGATCGCGCGCCGCGCGGTTCGCGTCGCCCGCGTAATGCTGCTGCACGTACGCCTTCGATCCGAGCAGCCCCTCTTCTTCACCGCCCCAGATGCCCACACGAATGGTACGCTTCGGCTGCACGCCGATCGCCTTGAGGACGCGCATCGCTTCGATCGCGCACGCGACGCCGTCGGCGTTGTCGGCGGCGCCCTCGCCGGCGTGCCACGAATCGATGTGGGCGCCGACCATGACGATGTCGTCGCGGAGCGACGGATCGGTGCCGGGCAGTTCGCCGATGACGTTGTAGCCGTTGGTGTCGTTGGTCAGGTAATGGCTCTGAAGATTGATGCGCACCTTGACCGGGGCACCGCGCTCGGCGAGCCGCACGAGCAGGTCGTAATGTTCGCCCGCGACGACGATCGCCGGCAGGGCATTGGGCCCTTCATCGCGGCGCTGGACGAACACGGTGCCGTCATCGCCGTAGCTCGTCCGAAGCAGCACGGCCGCGCCAGCGTCCCGCAGGATCTGCGCGATAGCGCGCGCGTCCGCGGGACTTTGTCGCGGACCGGGCTGGGGCGGCGCGCCCGTGCGGAATGGTCCGTTGGCGGTTGTCGGCTGTACCCGGTCTTCCGTGATGAACGTCGGCATGGGCTGCGTCAGGACGATCGCGCCTTTCAGGCGATCGCGCATGGCCGCCACTTCCGCCGGCGTCTTGCCGCCGATCATGACGGGCGTTCCGACGATCTCGCCCGTGGTCGAAGGCGACCAGGCTTCGGCGTAGGCGATGAACGGCATGTACCTCGGCTCGGTCATTTCGACGGTCAGCTTGTCGAGTGCCCAGCCGCGGCCGAACGGCCATGTTTCGGTATGCACGTTCGAGAGCCCGACAGCCGTCATGCGGTCCTTCGCCCACTCGATGGCTTGATGAAATGCGGGCGAGGCGGTCAGGCGCGGGCCGATCCCGTCCGTGAGCGTCGAGAACATCGCCTCGACCTGCGAATGATCGAGAGCTTCCTGGCGGATGCGCGCGAGGACGTCGCTGTCGGACGCCTGCGGTGTCGATGCGTGCGGCGGCGCCGCCATAAAGACGGCAGCGATCAGCGCCGCCGCGATCCGCGGTCCACTCATCGCGCCTCCGTCTGTTCGCGAATCCGGCGGATCTTCGCATCGCGATCCGAAGCGAAGCGCTCCAGGTCGCGCCGGTATTCTTCGTCGATCTTCTCGCGCTCGGCCGGCTCGAACGTTTTCAGGAGCTTGTCGCGGTGGAGAATCTGGCGCTCCGCGACGCGCGCCTGATAGATGGATCGCGCTTCGCCGATCGCGGTCTTCTGCGCGTCGGTCAGGTGATGCTCGATGACGCCTTCTTCGGCGTCTTTCTTTTTGAGGCGCTCCATCGCCAGTTCGTACGCGCTTTTTGGTCCGGTGGTCATTTTTTTACTGGGGGGCTTCGCCCCGCCAGACCCCCCTACACGCTCACTCGCTCGCCGCTCCGCCGGCTCGCGCCGTTCGCGTGGCTCACTCGCGGCGCTCGCTCGCGGCAGCACGCAACCTGGCGCCGTGTCGTCAACTATACTCCGCGTATGCGGGGAATGAAGGTATCGCTGATGCTGACACTCGTGCTCGGCTGCACCGGGTGTGTGGCGAGCACGTCCGCGCGATACATGACGCGCGAATACGAGCCGGCACAGCAGAGCGGCGTTCGTCCGCTGCCGCAGCCACCGGTCGTACAGGGGCCGCCCAATACGGAGATCTACCTGGCGAGTCTGGCGCAGGACGGCTCGGGCATCCACATTGGGTCGCCGGTAGACATCACGAACAATCCGGGCTACGACAACCAACCGTTTTTCACGCCGGACGGCCGCGCGATTCTGTTCACGTCGATGCGCGACGGCAAGCAGACCGATATCTATCGATATTCGCTTGCGGCGAAGCGGACCACGCTGATCGCCGGCACGCCCGAAAGCGAATATTCGCCGACCATCTCGCCCGCGGGCATGCTGTCCGTCGTGCGTGTTGAGCTGGACGGGCACAACACGCAGCGCCTCTGGCAGTTCAAACCGGATGGGACAAGTCCGCGAGTGGTGCTCGAGGACGTCAAGCCTGTCGGGTACTACGCCTGGGCCGACGACCACACGCTCGCGTTGTTCATTCTTGGCGCGAGTCGAGCACCTGCAACGCTGCAGCTTGCCGACACGCTCACGGGAAGGGCCCGCATCGTCGCGACCGACATCGGGCGATCCATTCAGCGCGTCCCGGGAACCGGTCCGGTGCCGCACATCAGCTTTGTTCAGCGG
>JBOGIZ010000500.1:0-2925 GCA_050747805.1 Vicinamibacterales bacterium
GCGCGGTGCGGCCGTGGATGCAGCACGTCAGCGAGGCCGACTGGGCGCCCGACGGCTCGACGCTTGCTGTTACGCGCTCTGGCGACGCAGGGTGGCAGCTCGAATACCCGATCGGCCGTGTGCTCTATCGCGTCACCTCCGGGTATTTGAGCGATCTCCGGGTATCGCCCGACGGCGCGCGCGTCGCGTTCTTCGAGCATCAGACATTGGGCGACGATCGCGGCTGGGTGAAAGCCGTGGACGCGAAAGGGAACGTCACAACGCTGGCGGGCGAGTACTGGGGTGAGGAGGGCCTCGCCTGGTCGCCAGACTCTCGGTTCGTCTACTTCTCGGCGTCGGTGCATGGCGGCGAAGCCTTTCAGCCGCTCGTGGTCAATGTCGCGGGCGCTCCGGTCGCCCATCAGGCGCTGGCGAGCGCCGGCGCGATGTTCGTGCAGGACGTGAGCCGCGACGGGCGCCTGCTGGTCATGCGCGACGACCTGCGCGCCGCCATTCGCGCCCGCGTGCCCGGCGAGTCCGCGGAGCGCGACTTCTCCTGGCTCGACTACCAGTACCAGGGATATCTCTCCCAAGATCGCAAGTTTCTGGTGTTCGGCGACGAAAGCCAGAGTGCCGGTCCGAACTACGCCGTCGCGCTGCGCGCGCTTGACAGCACGGAGGTCGTGCGTCTCGGCGAAGGGGCCGCTCTGCCGCTGTCGCCCGACGGCAAATGGGCGCCGGGACTCGTGCCGTCGAGTGATCAAATCGTCTTGTATCCCACCGGCCCTGGAGACCCGGTGAAGCTGCCGAAGGGCCCTATCTCGCGCTATGCCAGCATCCTCGGTTGGTTTCCCGACGGCCGGCGGGTGGTCGTCTGCGGCACGGCTGCCGGCCAGCCGCCGCGCTGCTACACGCAGGATGTGCCGAACGGCACGCCTGTGCCAGTCACCCCCGACAACACGACGGGGGCGCTGCTCGCGCCGGACGGTCGCACGCTGCTCATACGGACGGCTGCGTTCGCGTTCGAGGTCACGACCATCGGCAGCCGCACGCCGCCCGTCGAGGCCAAAGGCATCACGCCCGATGACATCCCGTTCGCCTGGACGAGCGATGGCCGCGGGGTGGTCGTCGAGGCGGGCATCCACATCCCCGCCCGTATCGAGAAGGTCGATCCCCTGACGGGTCAGCGGACGCCGATCATGACGATGGCCCCGCCGGATCTGGCTGGCGTCACGCTCGTGTTTCCCTCTCAGTGGATCGACGACGGCAAGGGCTACGTGTACACGTATTTCCGCGAGCTGTCCAAGCTGTTCGTCGCGTCGGGCGTGCGGCCGTGAAACGATGGTGGCCGGCGCCGTGGGACGCTGTCGGGCTCCTTGGTCTCGGAGATCGCTCACGAGAGTGTTTTCAGCGAGGGCAGCCCCCTGGGAGCGACGTCGCGTATTCGGCCGTCGCCGCTTCATAACTGGACAGATCGGGATCGGCGCCCTTCCGTTTCTTGAAGCGAGCGTCTCGGATTTGACCGGCACGGAGCAGGGTGGGATAATCCCACCATGATCGTCACGCTTGACGCCAAGCGCCGCCTCACCGTCCCGGCGAACCTGGCTCGCACGTCGCCGGGAGAGTATTTCGATGCGCACTTCGACGCGGAAGAAGACGCGCTTGTGTTTCGCAGGCTCGCCGGCCGGGAATCCTGGCTTGCCGTGCTCAAAGAGTGCCCCGTCAGCCCGGACGATATGCCTCCCCGCCGTCGCGCCCCGGCGAGACGCCGGCAGCTATGAACTGGTTGCTCGATACGGACGTGATCTGTCAACCAGCCAAGCGCAACGGCGATGCGAAGGTGGTCGCTTGGCTCGAAGGGGAACAAGATCGCTGCTGCACGAGTGCCGTCGTCATCGCACAACTGGCGTACTGGGTGCGCACCAAAGATGGGCGACAACGCCAGGCGCTCCAGGCGTGGCTGACCCGACTCGTCGACGCGCTCCACGGCCGCATTCACGGGTTCAATGTGCCGGTCGCTCATGTCTGGGCCGAGCAGGAGCGTCTTTTCGAAAAAGCCGGCCAGCGCATGCCGGTCGAAGACAGCTACATCGCCGCCACGGCGAGGCGCCACGGCCTCACGATTGTGACGGGTAATGATCGCGCCTTCCGCCGGCCGGGCCTTAAGGTTTTCAACCCGTTCAGGGAACTCGGATAAGACCTCCATCGACAACCCTTCGACGACGACGCCGCCAACGGAGCATTTCGCTCCGGGATCGCAGGAGCATTATTTGGCCTGGCGAATGGCTTCGAGCACTCGCAGCCGGACTTCATGATCCCCGATCGCCTCAGCGAACGCTCGGTGCTCGACGGCGTTCCGTTCGACGAGGCGATCGACCTTGTCGCCAAGCGCCTTCATCCCGTCGATGACGACGTTGAAGTCAGTCCGCATGGCCTCGACAGCGATATTGAAATGACGGCGCGTTTCGATCTCTGCTGAATTGATCATCTTCAGTAGGCGCGATTCCATCGTCTCGAGATCCGACGTCATCGCCACTCGATCCACGCGCTCGTTCACGGCGTTTCCATCCTAGCATCGTCCTGATGCTCGAACCGTGCCGCAATGAAATCCGTCTGAAATGCCTTTTGAGGTCCGGAGCTTCGCAGAATATTCAATATGGCGTTGGCGCCGCTTGGCAGATAATGCACTGCGCTCACGATGCCTCTTACAGCGGGTCAACGTGTCGGGTCCTACGAAATCGTGTCTCCAATTGGCGCCGGCGGCATGGGCGAGGTGTATCGCGCGCGCGACACGAAGCTCAATCGCGATGTCGCGGTGAAAGTTCTCCCCGACGCATTCGCGTCCGACCCCGATCGCCTCGCGCGTTTCACACGCGAAGCCCAAACGCTCGCGACGCTGAATCATCCGAACATCGCGACGGTGTACGGCGTCGAAGGGCAGGCGCT
>JBOGIZ010000501.1:0-2140 GCA_050747805.1 Vicinamibacterales bacterium
CTTCTACACGGGCAAGGTCGGCGGCACGCTCGTCGACACGCTGCCGTTCCCGGCCACCAAAGAGGTGCTCGACCGCGGGCAGCAGCGCTTCAACATCTATTGCTCCCCCTGCCATGGCAAGGAGGGAACGGCCAACGGCATGGTCGTGCAGCGCGGCTACAAGCAGCCGCCGTCGTACCACATCGACCGCCTGAGCAACGCGCCGATTGGACACTTCTTCGACGTGATGACGAACGGCTTCGGCGCGATGCCGGACTACAAGGTGCAGATCATGCCGCGCGACCGCTGGGCGATCGCGGCCTACATTCGCGCGCTGCAATTGAGCCAGCACGCGACGCTCGCCGATGTCCCGCAGGAAGACCGGCAGAAGCTGTCGCAGGGCAAGTAGCGATGACGGTCGTGAGGCGAGAAGCGTTGATGATTGATTCGAACGAGCGAGTGCAACGAGCGACTCACGCGAGCGGCGCGAGCCGAAGATAAATGGACACTCAGACACTCACCGTCATGGACACGACGACCGTGAACCGCCTGCGGCAGCGCGGGCTCATGGCGCTCGTTGTCGGCGGCGTCGTCGGCGCGATCGGCGTCGTGCTCCATCCGGCGCAGTTCGCCCCGTCGTGGCTGATCGGCTTCATGTTCTGCACGGGCTTGACGCTCGGGTCGCTGTCGTTGCTGATGACGCAGCACATGTCCGGCGGCGCGTGGGGACTCGTCACCCGGCGAATTTTCGAGGCCGGCACGCGGCTGCTGCCCTACGCGATCCTCCTCTTCATCCCGATTATCTTCATGCTGCCGCAGCTCTACGTCTGGGCGCGTCCCGACGTGGTCCGCGCCGACGAGGTCCTGCAGCAGAAGGCCGGATACCTGAACGTCACGTTCTTTCTGATTCGCGCGGCCGTGTATTTCATCGCGTGGGGCTTCTGCACGTGGTACCTGAACGTCTGGTCGGCGGCGCAGGATCGCGGCGAAGTCGCGGTGACCGAAGCCGACACGCGCCGCTTCCGCGTCGTGAGCGCGCCCGGCCTGCTGGCCTACGTGTTCCTGCTGGGCCTTGCCTCGACCGACTGGCTGATGTCGCTCGACACGCACTGGTACGCGACGATGTTCGGCTTCATCCTCGTGGCCGGACAGGCGCTCTGCGCGCTGTCGTTCGCCGTCGCCGTGCTCGCGATGCTGTCGGAGCGCGAGCCGATGTCGAGCGTGGTGCGCACGGGCCACTTCCACGATCTCGGCAAGCTGATGCTCGCGTTCATCATGCTCTGGACGTATTTCTCGTTCTCACAGTTCCTGATCATCTGGGCGGGCAACCTGCCGGAGGAGATCACGTACTACCTGGTCCGGATGCGCCACGGCTGGCAGTACGTCAGCCTGCTCATCATCGTCGGCCACTTCGCGTTTCCGTTCGCGCTGCTGCTCTCGGCGACACTGAAGCGGCGGCCGCGTCAGTTGATGCGCGTCGCGTGGTACATCGTCGCCATCCGGCTCGTGGACATGATCTGGATCGTGGCGCCCAACTTCAATCAGGGCGGATTCCCCATCAGCCTGGCGAACGTCGGGATCCCCGTCGCGCTGGCGGGCCTCTGGGTGTATCTGTTCGCCGGTCAGCTGCAGCGCTACGCGCTGGTGCCCTTCAATGATCCGTACTTCAGACAGATGCTCGCGCGCGAGAGCGGGGGGCACTGAGCGATGACCGAACACGCGCACGGCAGTCTGAGCAATCCCGAGGTCGCGCACGAATCGAGCGACATCAGCGTTCGCGGCGTCATCTGGTTCGTCGTGGTCCTGGTGATTACCTCCGCGTGCATCGATGTCGCGATGTGGGGCCTGTTCGTCGTGCTCGACAAGGTCGAGGCGCACAACGACGCGTACGTCCCGCCAATTGACCAGCAGCCCGGCCAGCTGGCGCCGAATCCGCGCCTGCAGACGACACCCTGGACGGATCTGAAGTCGTTCGTGGGCGCCGAGCAGGACTACCTGAACAGCTACGGATGGGTGGATCAGGGGGCCGGCGTCGTGCACATTCCGATCGAGCGCGCGAAGGCCCTGCTGCTGCAGCGCGGGATCCCGACGCGGCCGGCACCGAACGGTGCGCCCGCCGACGCGACGGAAGGGACGCACGTCGCCGCGACCGGTGAAGCCA
>JBOGIZ010000502.1:0-4487 GCA_050747805.1 Vicinamibacterales bacterium
GCCTTGCTGTGGTCGCTCACCATCCTGTCGCCGAACTGTTTTACGTCGGCGTTGGACGCTTTGTCTTTCGTGAGATTGCCGAGCTCGACCTCGGCCATGCCTCCGCTCGCCGCTGCTCTCACGAACGCCCGATCGGCGGCCGGGAGCGTGCCCTTGGTGCCGCGTGTGGACGACGTAGTCTGCCTGGCAGGTGTCGTCGATTGTGCCAGCGCCGGCGCGATGCCCAGCGCGACGGCAACGAGTGCGAACCCGAACGTCTTTCTCATTGGTAATGGCCCTCCAGATGAAATCCCCCAACCGCGTACCGCATACCTGTGCAAAGCAGATACCGCGATGATCCTTGACACAACCGTGGGCAGTCGCCTAGCATTCGAGTGTTCGCGCTCGCCGCGGACATTTATCCAGAGTGGCTGAGGGAACAGGCCCGACGAAGCCACAGCAACCTGGCGCCCCCTGGGTTTTGCGCCAAGGTGCTAATTCCTGCCCGATAACCGGGAGAGATAAAACCTCAGCTGATCAGGTTCTGAGCAGCTCGGACATCTCACTCCCATCAATTGCGGGATCGTCGCGTCTGCCTTCAGGCAGGCCGGCGTCGCGTGCGATCCACGCGGGTCCCGCTGGAGCGTCCTGGTCGTGAGTACGTCAACGAGAGAATTGCCGGGCCCCGCCACGCGGGCCTCAGAGACGCGGACGATCCGCGTCGGGCTGCCCGGTCTGGGCAACGTCGGGTCGGCGGTCGCGCGCGCCGTGGAAGGCGAGGCGCGCAGCGCCTTCATCGCGCGCGGATTCGCCCCGACGATCACGCAGGCGCTGATCGCGTACGGCATCTGGTGTACGCGGCTCACGCGCCGCGGAGATCATCTCTCCGCGCGTTCCTGCGTTTCCAGCGCAGCGACGCTCGACGCGGCGTTGACGGCGTTGCGCGCGGCGACGGGCGCGGCAGCCGCGGCGCTTCCCGCGCTCATGCCGGAGGAGGCCGCGTGCTGAGCGTGCTCAAGATCGGCGGATCGGTGCTGCGCGACGACAGCTCGTATGCATCGGCCGCGGGTTACCTGACCCGTCGAGTCGCGAGCCACCCGACCGAACGGCTCGTCGTCATCGTGTCGGCTCAGCACGGCGCGACGGACGCGCTGCTCGCCCAGGCGCAGGCGATCGCCGGCTCGCCGGCCGCCGACGCGCTCGATCTCCTCTGGTCCACGGGCGAGCTGCGATCGGTGGCGCTCCTGACGCTCAATCTGCAGGCGCGCGGCGTGCAGGCGATCCCGTTCAACGTGCATCAGACAGGGCTGCTCGCCGATCATGCGGCGCAGGTGGCCGTGCGGCCGCTGCGGCTGCTCGGCGCGCTCGCCAACACGCGCATCGTCGTCGTGCCGGGCTTTCTCGGCGTCAGCGGCGACGGTGCCGTACGTTCGCTCGGGCGCGGCGGTTCGGATCTGACCGCTGTCCTGCTCGCCGCCGCGATCGGGGCGGACGCGTGCGAGCTGATCAAAGACGTCCCCGGTTATCACACGGCGGATCCCAATGTCGAAGCAGACGCGGAGCCCCTGCGCGAGCTCTCCACCGCGGATGCGCTGAGGATGGCCGACGCCGGCTGCGATCTCGTCCAGCGCGCCGCGCTCGTCGCGGCCGCCGAGGCTCACCTTCCGCTCGTCGTCCGGAGTCTCGACGATCGAGCGCCCGTTTCCCACGTGTTCACAAGGAGTCACCATGGAGTTTGCGACCAAGACGATTCACGCCGGCCAGCCGTCGGAGCCTGAAACTCGCGCGCTCATCGCGCCGATCTTTCAGACCTCGACCTACGAACAGGAGGCACCCGTGCAGCACCGGGGCTTCGACTATTCGCGCACGAACAACCCGACGCGCGGGCGCCTCGAAGCGGTGCTCGCCGAACTCGAAGGCGTGCAGCACGCGGCCGTCTTCGCATCCGGGCTCGCGGCGGAGAACGCCGTGCTCCAGGCGTATTTGAAACCCGGCGACGAGATCGTCATTCCGCTGGACGTGTACGGCGGGACCTACCGGATTCTCAACCGGGTCTTTCAGCCGCTGGGCTGCGGGATTCGTCAGGTCGATCTCGCGACGCCCGGCGTGCTGGAATCGGCGCTGTCGCGCAAGACGAAGCTGGTCTGGATCGAATCGCCGACGAATCCGCGGCTGCTCGTGTATGACATCAAGGCGATCGCGGACGCGGCGCACGCGGTTGGCGCGCTGCTCGTCGTGGACAACACGTTTGCGACGCCGCTCTTTCAGCAGCCGTTCTCGCTCGGCGCCGATCTCGTCGTCCACAGCGTGACGAAGTATCTGGCCGGCCACTCGGACCTGATTCAGGGCGCCGTTCTTGCGCGCGATCACGCCGTGTTCGAACCCGTGAAGTTCCTGCAGAACGCGACCGGTGCCGTGCCGTCGCCGTTCGACTGCTGGCTGACGCTGCGGGGGCTCAAGACGCTCGAGCTCAGGATGCAGCGCCATGCCGAGAACGCGCAGACGATCGCGGGCACCCTCGACCGCCACCCGCTCGTCCGCCGCGTGTACTTCCCGGGGCTGCCGCAGCATCCCGGGCACGAGATCGCGAAACGTCAGATGACTGGTTTCGGCGGCATGGTCTCGTTCGAACTGAACGGCACGGTCGAGGAAGTGGTGTCATTCGTCTCGTCGCGCCGCTTCTTCGCGCTCGGCGAAAGTCTTGGTGGCGTCAAGGCGCTCATCTGTCATCCGGCTCGCATGACGCACGCATCGATTCCCGCGGAAGAACGCGCGAAGCTCGGACTCTCGGACACGCTCGTACGCCTCTCACCCGGTTGCGAGCATCCGCGCGATCTCGTCGGGGATCTGCTCGAAGGGCTTGCCGCGGTGGAGCAGGAGCGCGGGAAAATTGGTGAATTGGTGAATTCGCGATCTGGTGAATTAATTCGGTAAGCGGGTGAATGGAGTTGGTGAATTGGGCTGGCGAATTGAGGTTACCGGCCCGGCGAGAGGCCGACGTTCACGGCCACTTCGAATCCCTCGCGGCTGTGCGCGAGGTCAAACGTGAAGAGCGTCGCCGTGGCGGAGTGCACGCGCACGCCGGCCGCGACGGATCGTCTGATGCTGTCGATCGCGAACGCGCCGGCGCGGGGCGCGACCTGGCCAAGTTCGTACGCGGCGGCGAGGTCGATGTACGAGTGCACCGCCCACCGATATTCGCCGCGCACGAGGGCCGCATCCCGATCGCGAAAACGGTACAGCCGATACCCTTCGAGATAGTCGCCGCCGCCGAGCGTTGGCATCAGAAAGAACGGCACCTGGCCGCCGCTGGACGGCGTCGAGATCCAGACCGTCGCGAGCGCGTCCACAATTCCGCGTCCGTCGAACGTCGAGGCCAGACGCTCGGCGGTCCCCTGGACCTGGTGAAACGAATAGGGTCCGTGCCAGGCGCGGTACTTGTCCGCCTGAACGGAGATCACCCCGCCGGTGCGGCTGTATTCGGAGGTCGGCTTGCGCGAGTCGAGCGTCGCACCGGCCGACAGATGCGTGAACCAGTCGCGACTGCTCAGGCCAGGAAGCGGCGGAATCGATAACAGCGATTCGTCTTCGTTGGCCCGCAGCGTTCCACCCCCGACTGCGTAGCGCTCTGCCCCGCCGCCCAGTGTGATGCTCAGTTTCGGGACCGGTCGCGCGAGGAGGTGAAGGCTGGCCTCGGTGTGGCGCTCGGTGAAGTCTCCGAAATCGAGCGGCGACCGCGGCCCGATGCGGTAGAAGGACAGTGACGGTGCGTCCACCCATCGAAGACGCGTCGTGAACGCGAGGCGATGGTCGAGCCACCAATGCGAGTCGTAGCGCGCCTGGGCGAGCGCGAACTGACGATCGGAATACTCGACCTTGAGTTGTCCGTACGATCCATCGCTGAAGCGGTCGCTCAGCGCTGGACCGATCGAAATGCCCTCGCCCGGGATGATGTCGCCAAACGCGACCGCCCAGTGCTTCGTCAGGTGATAGCCGTCTCCCTGATCCGGTTCCTCGTGGCTCTGGGCGAAATCCCGCAGCTTCGACAAGGTCGAGCTATCGTCCGTGGACGCTCCCGATCCCTGCTGGGCGCTCAGCGTCAGCGTCCAGCTCGACGCCAAGGCCACCGTCCAGGTCACTATCCATCGCCGCCGCATCTGCCGACCACCAGCAAGGGCTCTGCCGGACGATGCAGTTTCGCCTCAGTTGAACTCTCCCGCCACGTCCAGACGTTCCCTTTTCGTGGCAAAATGGGGAATATCAATAGCTTACGGTGCATTCTGATATCGTGACGGTGGCTGGCTTCTTGATCTACGGAACCTGCAGCGAAAACCCTACATGCAGCCTGTAACTCTCGACGGTAAGTTCCTGAAAACGGGAGCCCAACGGTTTCTCGTCAAGGGCGTCACCTACGGCACGTTCGCGCCGCGGGCCGACGGCACGCAGTTCCCGGTGCGCGCGCGCGTGCGCCAGGATTTCGCGGCGATGGCGGCGTCGGGACTCAACAC
>JBOGIZ010000503.1:0-1765 GCA_050747805.1 Vicinamibacterales bacterium
CATCAGTACTCGCCGTTCGTCTATGGGCGTCTGGCGACTGTGTTTCGCAGGAATGTTCGCGTGGTGTACACCGAACACGGCCGGTTGTCGGACGCACCGCCGTCGATGAAACGGCGCATGGTGAACCCGTGGCTCCAGGCGAGCGGTCAGCATATCTGCGCAGTGTCCGAGGACTTGAAGAACTACATGGTGGCGTCCGGCTTCACGCGTGAAGCGATTCGCGTGGTCTACAACGGAATCGACGTTCGTGGCTTATGCGACCCGAACGGGCGATCGCGCGTGGCCGCCCTTGGCGTACCCGTTGACGCCCTGATCGTTGGCACCATCGCGCGGCTCGACCCGGTCAAGAATCTCGAGACCCTCATTGAGGCGTTGGCACACACGCATCGGACCACACTGCTGCAGCCCCATGCGGTGATCGTGGGCGCGGGCCCGCAGCTCGCGGCGCTCGAGAGGCTCGCTGGCGCGCGCGGGCTCGGTGCGTTCGTTCATTTTGCCGGACATCGCGAGGATGCCCGCGAATGGCTTCCGGAGTTCGATCTCTTCGTGAATTCGTCCATCAGTGAGGGCGTGTCGCTCACGATCCTCGAGGCGATGGCCGCCGCGCTGCCCATTGTTGCCACCGCCGTCGGCGGCACCCCCGAGGTCATTGTGAATGGGTCGACCGGCGTGCTGGTGCCGGCGCGCGATCCCGCGCAGCTGGCACGCGCCGCCGCGCAGATTCTGAGCGATCCCGATCGGCGCCGGGAAATGGGCCGGGCGGCGAGGAGCCGGGTCGAGACTCTGTTCACGCTCGATCGCATGGTTCGCGACTATGCCGGGATTTACGCCGGCTAGGTCCACTGAGATGTGCGGAATCTGCGGTGTCGTCGCGATAGACGGGTTGCTCGATCCTCTTGTCAGGGCCAGCGTACCCGCGATGAACGGCACCCTCTCGCACCGCGGTCCTGACGGCGACGGGTTTTTCTCGGATGCCTCGGCGGCACTGGGCCATCGGCGCCTGGCCATCATCGATCGCGAACGCGGCGCGCAGCCGCTCTCGAACGAAGACGGCCGCGTGTGGATCGTATTCAACGGAGAGATCTACAACCACCGCGAGCTTCGCCGCACCCTCCAGGCGCACGGCCATGTGTTCCGGACGGCTTCCGATACGGAGGCCATCGTTCACGCGTACGAACAGTTCGGTCCGGCCTGCGTCGAGAAGCTGGAAGGGATGTTCGCGTTCGCCATCTACGATCAGCGGCGCCGCGAGTTGTTGCTGGCGCGCGATCGGATCGGCAAGAAGCCGCTGTTTTACGCCATGTTCGGAGGCGCCCTCCACTTTGCCAGCGAGATCAAGGCACTTCGCGAGAGTCCCGCATGGGATGGCACGATCGATTCCGCGCAAATCGAGGGCTATCTTGCGCTGGGATACGTGCTGGCGCCGCACACGATCTATCGAAGTGTCAAAAAGCTCGAGCCCGGCCATTATCTTCGTCTGTCGGACGGCCGTATCACGATTTCGAAGTACTGGGATGTCACGTCGTTCGACGACGACGAGCGGCCGGAACGGGAGCTGCTTCAGGCTGTGGACGCGGCGCTTGACGAGAACGTCCGGGATCGCCTCGAGAGCGAGGTGCCGCTGGGCGCGTTCCTGTCGGGCGGCATCGATTCAGGGCTCGTCGTGTCCGCGATGTCGAAGGTTCTGGGCCCCGAGCTGCTCACGTGTTCAGTCGGATTCGATGACAAGGCGCATAACGAGCTCGATGCCGCGCAGTTGACCGCC
>JBOGIZ010000504.1:0-3715 GCA_050747805.1 Vicinamibacterales bacterium
GAACAGCGCGCGCCCTTTCTGCCCCGTCTTCTCTTTGACGCGCGCGGCCGCTGCGCGGAAGCTGTCGCGATCGAGCAGCGGCCCCTCGATCGCGGCCGGAAGCGCGGCGATGACCTCGCGTGCGCCGGGCTCCTCGAGCACCAGCAGCACATCCGGGCGCTCCACCGCGCTGCTGGCATCGTAGGCGAAGAGAAACGCCAGCCGCTCGGGAATCTCTTCCAGCCGATCCACCGAACCCACCGCCATCGGCAGCAGCGACTCGAGGTATCCCATCGCCGCGTCCGTCGTTCTCTTCAGAAATCCCGCAGCCAGAAAAAAGCGCGCGGTCTCAGCGGCCACACGCGCCGGCGCCGCGGTCTTCATGTAGTGCCGATTCATCCACGCGAGCTTCTCGGGATCGAACACGCCGGCGCTGTGACCCACGTCCTCGATCGCGAACCGCCGGGCCAGTTCGTCGAGCGGCATCAGCTCGGCATCCTGCGCCGTCTCGCCGCCCGCCGTCCGAGGCGACCAGCCGATCAACGCCAGATAATTCGTCAGCGCTTCCGGCAGAAATCCGCGCGTGCGAAACTCTGATACCGACGTCGCGCCGTGCCGCTTCGACAGCGGCGTGTGATCGGGCCCGAGCACCAGCGAAAGATGCGCGAAGCGCGGAGGCGCGAACCCCAGCGCGCGATAGAGCAGGACCTGTCTCGGCGTGTTCGAGATGTGATCCTCGCCGCGAATCACATGCGTAATCTCCATCAGCGCATCGTCGACGACGACGGCAAAGTTGTACGCGGGACGGCCGTCCGAGCGGACGAGGACGGGATCGCCGATGACGTCGGTCGAAAATGTGACCTCGCCGCGGACCATGTCCTGGAAAGACACGTCCTCGTGCTCGGGCACGCGGAAGCGGACCACGGCGCGCTCCCCCGCCTCGATGCGGCGCCGGGCTTCGTCGGCGGTGATGGAGCGGCACGTCCCCGAATAGCGCGGAGGCCGGCCGGCCGCGAGCATCGCGCGCCGCTCCGCCTCGAGCTTCTGCGGCGCACAGAAGCAGTAATACGCGTGACCGGCGCCGAGCAATTCGTTGGCGTACGAGGTATAGAGATGGAGGCGCTCCGACTGTCGATACGGTCCAGCGGCGCCGTCAACGTCGGGTCCCTCATCCCACTCGAGCCCGAGCCATCGGAGATCCTCGAGAATGCTCTCTTCCGATTGCCTCGTCGATCGCTCGGCGTCCGTGTCCTCGATCCGCAGCACGAACGTGCCGTCGTGTCCCCGGGCGAGCAGCCAGTTGAAGAGCGCCGTCCGCGCGTTGCCGACGTGGAGCGCGCCAGTCGGGCTCGGAGCGAATCGCACTCTCACGGCCGGCCTCCGGGGCGAGACGCGCGGCGCGGACGCCTCATGTGCGGCTCCTCAACAGCGCCACGGCATGCGCCGCGATCGCTTCGCCGCGGCCGACCGCGTCGACGCCTTCGTTCGTCTTGCCCTTGATGCTGACGCGCGAGACATCTATTCCAAGCGCGGACGCCACGTTATGGCGCATCGCGTCGATCGCGTCCTTGATTTTTGGCTGCTCGAGGATCACGGTTACATCGAGGTTGCCGACGCCGAGTCCCTGCGCGCCGACGAGCGCGGAGGCTTCACGGAGCAGCTCGAGGCTGGACGCGTCCTTCCAACGCGGGTCCGAATCGGGGAAATGGAGCCCGATGTTGCCGAGGCATGCCGCGCCGAGAATCGCGTCGGTTGCCGCGTGGCAGACGACGTCCGCATCGGAATGTCCGAGCGCGCCGACCGGCGAGTCCAGCGTCACGCCGCCGATCACCAGCGGACGCCCAGGCACGAGCCGATGGAGATCGTAGCCCGTGCCCGCGCGACCGGTGCGCGCCGGTCCCGCCGCGCGCCGCCGCGCCGTCTCCAGATCTTCGGCCGTCGTGATCTTCACGTTCGCCGGATCGCCCTCGACGACGTGCACCGGGTAGCCGGCACGTTCGGCGAGCGCGGCTTCGTCGGTGGCCTCGACACCGGAGCGCCCGACGGCGATCGCCTTCTCGAGCACGTCGCGCCGAAATCCCTGCGGCGTCTGCGCCAGGTAAACCTCTTCGCGTGGAATCGTACCGGTAATCACGCCCTCGCGAGAGACGCGCTTGACGGTGTCGCGGGAAGGCAGCGCCGCGATCGCGGCACCGTGCTCCGCGGCCGCGTCGATCATGCGGCTGATGAGGTCGGTCGAGACGAACGGCCGCGCCGCGTCGTGAACGAGCACGACCGACGCGTCGGGACTGACCGCGTCGAAGCCGTTCGCGACCGAGTCCTGCCGACGCTCGCCGCCGCGTGCCACGCGCAGCCGCGCGCCGGACAAGTGGTCGAAGACGTCTTCCGTCACGGCGCGCGGCAGTACGACGACGACTTCCTGTACGCGCGGATGCGACGCGAAGATTCGAATGCTGTAGTCGAGCATCGAACGCCCGCCGACGTCGAGAAGCTGCTTGGGTCTGTCGGCACCGAGCCGGCGCCCGGCGCCCCCGGCTGCAATGATCGTCGTGACGAACATGGGCAAGAGCTGGATTTTATCCGAGTCGAGGCGCGCGGCGAGCGATCGCGCCTCAGGCCGCGTCGGCGGCTATCGCCGAGCGCACCCGATCGGCAAAGGCGCGGACCTCGTCGCGAGGGATGCTCGAGGTCTCGATCGCCGGATGCACGGTGACGGAGACCTCGCCTGGATAGACGGTCAATCGGCCCTTCGTCATGACATGACGGCTGCCGCAGATGCTGATCGGCACGACAGGCACACCGGCGTCGAGCGCGATGACGAACGACCCTCCCTTGAAGCGGCCCACCGCGCCGTCCACGCTGCGCGTGCCCTCGGGAAACACGACCAGCGATTGCTTCGCGCCGACCAACCGCCCCATCCGTTTCACCACGCCCGCGCCTGGATTCGATCGATCGATCAGCAGATGGCCCGCGCGGTGGAGGTGCCAGCCGAGGAACGGAATCCTGCCGAGCGACGCCTTGGCAATGATCCGAAGCTGGAATGGAAGCGACGCGAACACCACCGGTATGTCGTAGATGCTCTGGTGATTCGCGGCGAAGACGTAGCTTCGCGATCGGTCGAGATGCTCGAGCCCCGTGACGCGGACCTTCACGCCCGACGTCTTCAGAATCAGCCACGACCATGCCCGCGCGCACCGGTGCGCGAACCGGCCGCTCGGATCGAGCAGCGTGGAGGCGAGCGATATCGTGCCGAGCACGATCGTGTA
This sequence comes from Vicinamibacterales bacterium, assembly GCA_050747805.1. Taxonomy (GTDB): domain Bacteria; phylum Acidobacteriota; class Vicinamibacteria; order Vicinamibacterales; family 2-12-FULL-66-21; genus JAICSD01. The sequence goes on from JBOGIZ010000504.1 coordinate 3,246, forward strand.
CAGGCTGATCGCCGGGATCAGAACGACAATGGTCCACAGCAGATGCAGCTGCCGCATGCGCTACTTGGCATTCTGCAGCTTGGCGGGCGCAACCGGACCTGACGCGGCCGCCGCGGCCGGAGCGGCGGACGCTGGAACGGGCTGAGCCGCCGGCGACTCGATGTACCGTCCGAAGATCATCTTCCCCGCCGTCGTCTGCAGCACGCTCGTGACGACGATGTCGATGTTCTTGCTGATCATGCGGCGCGCATTGTCGACGACCACCATCGTGCCATCGTCGAGGTACGCCACGCCCTGGTTGTATTACTTGCATTCCTTGAGGATGAACACCTTCATGAACTCGCCCGGCAGCACGACCGGCTTGAGCGCGTTGGCCAGCTCGTTGATGTTGAGCACGCTGACGCCGCGAAGCTGCGCGACCTTGTTCAGGTTGAAGTCGTTGGTGACGATCTTCCCCTGCAGCGTCCGCG
>JBOGIZ010000505.1:0-4092 GCA_050747805.1 Vicinamibacterales bacterium
GATCAAACGCGAGGCGCCGCAAGGCTAGCCGCCGCTCAAGAGATCAAGGCTAACAGGAGATCAAGAGATCAGGAGAAACTCTCTTGAACTCCTGACCCCCATGAGAGCGATGTCGCACGAAAATCGAAAACACGGCCGGCCCTCAGGCGCTCGGTCGCACACGGCAGTGTTGACAAAAAGAAAGTCGGCAGATCATGAGGAATATGTTTGATGTCTTGAACTCCTGGCCTCCTGAACTCCTGCGATCGTGATCTCGCACGAAATCGAAACCCACTCCGAGAACGATACGAGCGCCGCCGGCGAAGCACTCGGCCGCAGGCTGCAGCGCGGCGCGGTCGTGCTGCTCTTTGGCGAGCTCGGCGCGGGCAAAACGGCGTTCGTGCGCGGCATGGCGCGCGGGCTCGGCGCGAGTCCCGATGAGGTATCGAGCCCGACCTTCACCATCGTGCAGGAATACGCCGGATCCGCCGCGACGCTCTACCACGTCGACCTCTACCGTCTCGATCCCGCGGAGATCGACGATCTGGGATTGGACGATCTCGTATCGGGCGACGGCATCGTCGCGATCGAATGGGCGGATCGCTGGCGCGGACGTCCTGACGATGTAGTGGAGGTCCGGATCGAGGAGACGCTCGACAACGGCCGCCGGATTCACGTCCGATCCTGACCTGAACAATTTCCGCGCGGAGACCCGGTTCGCACCTTGCACGGTATGAAGGTGAACCGTGTCGCGTCGACCTCAGGCGCGATGCACAACACGGAGGACCCATGAAATACATGCTCGGAACAATCATCGCCGCGTCGCTCAGCGTGGGCCTGGGCGCGCAGAGCGGGACGCAGGCGACAGCAAGCCAGAACGGGAGCGGCGCGAAGGCGCAGTCCGTGACCGTGAGCGGCTGTCTCGCGCCGTCCCCATCGCCGGCAGGCGGGTACATTCTTACAGGGGCGTCCAATTCGGGTACGGCATCGACCGGCGCTGCGGCTGACGCGGCGGCCGCGCCATCGTCTTATTCGCTGCTCGGTGGAAATCAAGGCGATATGTCGAAGTACTCGAACTCGCGAGTCGAGATCCGAGGCACCGTCGTTCCAGCAGGAACGACGGGTCTGACGGGCACCGCGGGCGCTCCGGGCGCGACCAACCCTGCCGGCATGCCGCCGCCGGCAACGCCGCCCGCAGGCACGCCGCCGACTGCGACGCCTCCGGCCGGCACGCCGCCCACCGCAACGCCTCCGGCTGGCACGCCGCCGACCGCGACGCCTCCGGCTGGCACGCCGCCAACGGCTACGCCTCCGGCAGGTACGCCGCCAACGGCAACGCCGCCAACGACGCCGCCTGCGGGCACGCCCCCGACCGGCACGCCAGGCGCGGCGGGAACGTCGGGCTCCGGGGCGCTCAACCCCGCGGGGACCACGGGCTCAACGCCTGCGCAGCAGTTGCAGGTGACGTCCGTCCGGCAGTTGTCCGGTGGATGCGGAGGCGGCGGAAGCCGCTAACACCGCCTGACAGCGGAGGGGTGATTGCCGCCGGCGTTGATGGCGCCGGCGGCACACGTCTGTTGGATTCAGAAAGCCCGGCACATCGGGCGTCGTTTTTGCTCCGGTAGGGCGCCATGCGTACGTTGTGGTTAGTTTCCATGGGTTTGCTCGTTGCCGCGGGCGTGTTCGTCCGCTCGCGCCGGCGCCATCTGTCGGCTCCTCTCGCACATCAAGCCGTCAGCGGCGAATGGCTCGCGCAGGCGCGCGGCCGCGACGAGCAGGAGTGGTAGGGGGCAAAGAACCGGCCGCTAAATCACGCCGTATGTCACCCGACTCGCTATCCGGACCTGAATTGCGCGCTCGGAGATTTCAGAGACGGAGGCATGGAGGGGACGGAGGAACGGCACGACATCAAACGGAGGAACGGAGTAACGAGGTCAAACGGAGACGCGTTACGGGCCGGGTGCAACGGACAACACGGGGCCAACGAAGACACGCGGCCCGCGTGATCGGGCGGATGCAAGCCCGGGAATCCGGTGAGGCTTGCATCCAATCGATCACGCGGACGGCCGGCGCCGGCCAACGGCGGCAGCGGCTGCACGCGGTCGCCCTCCGTTTCGCCTCCGCTGCTCCGTGTCTCCGTTGTGATGGTGTCCCGTTGCCTCCGCCACCTCCGGCCCTCGACGGACAGGTCAGTCTCGCCCGAGGAGCCACTGAATGTCGGCCGCTTCCGCCACGTTCCATCCTGCTACGATGGGCGCATGGGCAACAACGCACTCGTCGCGGTCCGCACCTACGTCAATCAGTTCGAGGCCGAGGTCGACAAGACCGCCCTCGACGCGGCAGGGATCGAGTCGATGATCAGGAGCGACGACTGCGGCGGCCTCCGTCCGCATCTGTGGCTTGGCGGCGTCGAGCTGCTGGTCCGCGATGAAGACGCAGCGCAGGCGCGAGAGATTCTGGACACGCCTCCCGTGACCACGCCAGAGGCCTGAGCATGTTCGGAAGGCGGCGCCTCGCCCGCGTTCGCCGCCGTTCCTCGTGGATTCTCAACCCCAATCCGCGCCACAGTCACTCGACCGGAGAACTTCGTGTGTCGCGCCGACTTTGCCGCGTCTGTCCGGCATGAGAAGAAGGGGACGCTGCACTATTTCACGTTCGATGGAAACGACACGCGGACAGATCACCCGCCGATACGCCTGCATTCGGATCAGGCGACCGTCGTGATCGATACCAGGTAGGGGGACCGCTCCCTATTCCACGCGGTAGTTCGGCGCTTCCTGCGTGATGATGACGTCGTGCACGTGGCCTTCGCGCAAGCCGGCGGGACTCACGCGAATCAGCTTGGCGTCGCGCTGCAGCGTCGGGATGTTGGCGCATCCTGTGTAACCCATGCCGGCGCGGAGCCCGCCCACGAGCTGATGGATCATCCCCGCGATCGAGCCCTTGTGCGCGACGCGCCCTTCGATGCCCTCGGGCACGAGCTTTTCGCCTGATTCGGGATGCGCGTCGAGATCGAATTCATCCTGGAAGTAGCGATCGCGGCTGCCGCGCCGCATCGCGCCGAGCGATCCCATCCCTCGGTATTCCTTGAAGCTCCGGCCCTGGAACAGGATCAGCTCACCCGGGCTCTCGTCCGTGCCGGCAAAGAGGCTGCCGATCATCACGGCGCTCGCGCCGACCGCGATCGCTTTTGTAATGTCGCCCGAATACCGGATGCCGCCGTCGGCGATCACCGGGACGTGGTGCGGCGCGGCGGCGCGCGCGCAGTCGGCTACGGCCGTGATCATCGGCACGCCGATCCCAGCCACGACCCGCGTGGTGCAAATCGAGCCGGCGCCGATGCCGACCTTGACGGCGTCCACGCCAAGATCGATCAGCGCTTCGGTCGCCTGCGACGTCGCGACATTGCCCGCGACGAGATCGACGCTCGGGAACTGCCGGCGGACGCGGCGCACCATGTCGAGGACGCCCTGCGAGTGGCCGTGCGCCGTGTCGATGACGAGCACGTCCACGTTCGCCGCGACGAGCCCTTCGGCGCGCGGCATCGCGTCTTTGCCAACTCCGACGGCCGCGCCGACGCGCAGCCGTCCAAGCGCGTCCTTGCACGCGTTGGGATACTTGATGGCCTTCTGAATGTCCTTGACGGTGATGAGCCCCTTCAGCCGGTACTGGTCGTCGACGACGAGCAGCTTCTCGACCTTGTGCCGGTGCAGAATGTCGCGCGCCGCATCAAGCGTCGTCCCCACTGGGACGGTGAAGAGCGGCTCGCGCGTCATGATGTCGGAGATCGGACGATCGACGTTCGTCTCGAAGCGGAGGTCGCGATTGGTGAGGATCCCGACGAGGCGGCCTTCCTTGCTCCCATCCTGGGTGATCGGCACGCCCGAGATGCTGAACTTTTTCATCAGCTCGAGCGCTTCGTAGATCCGGTGGGTGGGGGAGAGCGTGATCGGGTCGACGATCATGCCGCTCTCGGACCGCTTCACCCGATCCACCTCCGATGCCTGCTCGTCGATCGCCAGGTTCTTGTGGATGATGCCGATGCCGCCGTGCTGCGCCATGGCGATCGCCAGGCGCGATTCGGTGACCGTGTCCATCGCGGCGCTCACCAGC
>JBOGIZ010000506.1:0-5689 GCA_050747805.1 Vicinamibacterales bacterium
CGATCGCCGTCGCAGCGCCGCGAGCAGCGCTGCGACGGCGATCGTCGCAGCGACGGCCGCGAACGTCCCTGGATCCGTCGGCGTCGTCTGGAACAGAAACGACGCGATGACGCGCGTGGCGAACGCGGCGCCCGCGAGGCCGATCACAATCCCGACCGCCATCGGCTTCGCGACGTCGGTCAGCATCATCATCAGCACGTCACGTGGTGTCGCGCCGATCGCCACGCGGACGCCGATCTCGCGCGTGCGCCGCGCGACAGCGTACGCGGTCATCCCGAAGATGCCGACAAGCGTCAGCAGCAGCCCGAGGGCGCCGAGCAACGTGAGCAGCAGCATCCGATCGCGCGGCCGCTCGACCTCCTGACCCACAAGCTCCGCCGCGGGCCGTACGCGGCCCACGAGCACACGCGGACCGATGGACTCCGCGATTTGCTTCAACCGATCCGCAGCGATCGCGCCGCCGCCGCGCACCCGCATCACCATCGCCAGCGTCGGCGCCGTCGGCGCGTCCGGCCGCACATCGGGCAGGATGTACATCTGGGTCTGGTTACGATCCTGTGGACCGCCGTGCCTGAGATTCGGCACGACGCCGACGATGCGGAAGGTTCGCGGCTTCGGGCCCCTCGTCACCAGGGTGTGGCCTACAGCGGTACCATTGAAATACTTTGCGTTGCCGGTCGCGTTGATGAGTGCGGCCTCGCCGGAGGCGCGATCGGCATCCTCGAGGAGCCGCCCCATCAGCGGGCGAACGTCCATCGCCTCGAAGTAGCCTGGAAGCACCGTGCGCTGCGGACCTTCCACGCCGACGCCTGTGTCGGCCTTCGGGAAATAGTACGTCGAGCCGCCGGTCAGCGCGTCTTGCTCGATCGCGCCGACGGCGGAGACCTCCGGCAGGTGCAGCAACGCCGTCTGCAGCGCCGGATAAAACTGCGCTCGAACGGACGGCGTTTGCGCGACGGGTTCCGCTTCGAACGTGACGACGCTGGAGGGATCGTAGCCGAGATCCACGTCGAGCAGCCTCGAGAAGCTCCGCACCATCAGGCCCGCGGCGCACGCGAGAATCAGCGCGAGCGCTACCTCGACGCCGATGAGCCATTGTCCGGATCGGCGCGAGAGCGGCGCCGAGGCGTCGCGGCTGCCGCCGGCAAGCGTGGTGTGAAGGTTCGGCGCCCCTGAGAGCTTCACGGCGGGCACGAGACCGAACGCCAAAGCCGTGGCCAGTGTGAGGATGAGCGTGAACGCGAGGACGGTGGCGTCGATCGTCGCCGGCGAATTGGCCGGCAGCGACAGAGGAATGAGGGCGACAAGCGAATCGAGCGACAGGTACGCCAGCCCGACGCCGACGACCGACCCGGCGAGCGCCAGCAACAGACTCTCGACGAGCAGTTGGCGCACCAGACGCCCTCGTGCCGCGCCGATCGAGGCGCGGACAGCAAGTTCCTGACGCCGCGTCGCGCCTCGCGCCAGGAGAAGTCCCGCCACGTTGACGCACGCGATGAGGACGATCAGCGCGACCGCCCACGTGAGCGTGCCGAGCGTCCTGCCGTAGCCCGAGGTCGCGTCCTCGTACAGCGAGGTCACAATGGCGTGCGCGGGCGAGGGGGTCTTCTCGAGGGCGGTCGAAGGCGGCGTCGCGGCCGTCAACTGTCGCGACGCTTCTTCCGGCGTGACGCCGGGCCGAAGCCTCGCGATGACCGGCGTGCCCGAGCCGCGATGATCGAGCCATGCATCGGCCCACTGGCTGGCCTGCCACACGGCGGTGTGGTTGTAAAAGCCGGCCGGCAACACGCCGACGATCGTGACCGGTGCGTTCTGAATCCGGATCACGCGGCCGAGGACGGCCGGATCGCCGCCGAACTGCGACTCCCAGAACGCGTGCCCGAGCAGGACCACCGCCGGCGCGTCCTTGCGCGTGTCTTCGACCCGGAAGCTACGACCGAGGATCGGCGCGACGCCGTAGCTCTCGAGGAAGTCTTCCGAGGCGGAGGCCACGACGAGCCGCTGCGGGACGCCGGCGTCCACGATGAGCGGCGTGAAGCCGCTCACGCGTCCCGAGCCGATATGGGCGATGACCGACGACATTCCCCGCCACCTTCGGATGTCTGCGACCGATGGGGCGTATCCTATCGGCGTGCCACGCGCGCTGGTCTCGACGTCGATTGTCACGAGCTGCTCCGGATGCGGATACGGCAGCGGATGCAGGAGCGCCGCATCTATCACGCTGAAGAGCGCCGTCGAGAGTCCGATGCCGAGCGCGAGCGTGAGGATCGCCACCGTCGCAAATCCCGGCTGGCGCCCGAACTGACGGATCGCGTACCTCGCGTCCTGCACGACGGTCTCGACGAACCCGCCGCCGCGCACGTCGTAGCCGCGGTCCTGGAGGACCGTGAGATTGCCGACACGCTGGCGCGCGTGGCGGACGGCCTCGTCCGGCGGCTCGCCCGACTGTTGATAGCCCTCGGCGCGCATCCGCAGATGGAAGTCGAGCTCCTCACGAATCTCGTCCGCGACGGCGTCGCGATGGAAGAGCGCGCGCACCCGCGCACGCAGAACGCGCAGAACATGCCGCGGGTCAGGCATACGTCGCCCTCACGCTCTTATTCCGTGTAGTCCGTGTATTCCGTGGCCCCACAACTCCGTGTTCTCCGTGGCCGTGGCCGTGGCCTTACTCCGCCCGCAGCGCGCTGACGGGATCCACGCGCAGCGCTCGGCGTGACGGGATCCACGCGGCAACAGCCGCCGCGACAGCGATCGTCAGCGCCACGACTGTAAACGTCGCAGGATCAGTCGGCGTCGTCTCAAACAGAAACGACGCAATCACGCGCGTCGCGAACGCGGCGCCGGCAAGTCCGATCACGATCCCGACGGCGACCGGTTTGGCGACGTCCTTCAGCATCATCAGCAGAACATCACCTGGCGTCGCGCCGATTGCGATACGCACACCAATCTCCCGCGTGCGGCGCGCGACCGCGTACGCCGTCATCCCGAAGATTCCCACGAGCGTGAGCAACAGTCCGAACCCGCCGAGGAGCGTCAGCAGCAGCATTCGATGACGCGGCCTCGCGACTTCCTGATCAACGAGATCCGATGCGGGCCGTATCCGTCCAACAACGACCCGCGGACCGATCGACGCTGCCAGTTGCTTCAGTCGATCCTGGGCGATCGAGCCGCCGCGCAGTCGCAATATCATCGCTAGCGTTAACTTCGTCGGGGTGCCGGGCCGCGGATCCGGCAGAACGTACATCTGTGCGGGCCAGCGATCCTGCGGCCCACCGTGCTTGAGATCCGCGACGACGCCAACGATGCGGAAGGTTCGGGGCGCCTTCCCGCCGGTTGTGGCTGTATGGCCCAAAGCCGCACCGTTGAAATACTTCGCGTTGCCGCTCGCGCTGATGAGGGCGGCCTCACCCGTTGCGCGATCGGCGTCGGTGAGGAGCCGGCCCTGCAGCGGACGCAGGCCGACCGCCTCGAAGTACCCAGGAAGCACCGTCCGAATCGCACCATCCACATCGACGCCGCTGTCGCCGGTCAGGAAGGAGAACGACGCTCCGCCCGTGAGTGTCGTTTCATCGATCGCTCCGACAGCGGAGACGTCGGGTAAGTGGAGAAGCTGCGACTGCAATGTCGCGTAAAACTGCGTCCGCAACGTCGCCGTCTGCTCGACCGGTTCGACTTCGAGTGTCAAAACGCTTGACGGATCGTATCCAAGATTCACGTCCAGCAGTTTGGAGAAACTCCGGATCATCAGCGCGGCACCACTGACGAGAATTAGCGCGAGCGCGACCTCGACAGCGATAAGCCACTGGCCGGATCGACGCGAGAGCGGTGCCGCGGCGTCGCGGTTCCCGCCGGCGAGGGCGGTGTGAAGATTCAGCGCGTGTGACAGTTTTAGCGCCGGCACGAGGCCGAAACACAGGGCCGTGAGCACAGTGAGGACGAGTGTAAGACTCAAGACGGTCGCGTCGATTGTCGGCGGTGAGTTGGCCGGCAAAGCCAGAGGAATGATCGCCACCAACGAATCAAGCGACACGTACGCCAAGCCGATGCCGACTATCGAGCCACCAAACGCGAGTAGCAGGCTCTCGACAAGAAGTTGTCGCACCAGACGTCCTCGTCCGGCTCCGATCGACGCGCGCACGGCCAGTTCCTGCCGCCTCGTCGCGCCGCGAGCGAGGAGCAGCCCCGCCACATTGACGCATGCGATGACAACAATCAGCGCCACCGCCCACCCGAGCGGCCGTAACGTGCCGCCAAAGCCAGAGGTCTCGTCTTCGTATAAGGACGTGACAACGGCGCGCGCCGGCGACGGCGTCTTGCTAAAAATCCTGTCCGGCGACGTCATCGCCGTCAACTGTCGCGCCGCTTCATCAGGCGTGACGCGTGGCTGAAGCCTTGCGATGACTGGTGTACCAGAGCCGCGCGTATCAAGGAATGCTTGCGACCAATGGCTCGCTTGCCATACCGCCGTGTTGTTGTAGAACCCGGCGGGCAGGACGCCGACGATGGTAACCGGCGCGTTCTGAATACGGATCATGCGACCGAGCACACCCGGATCACCGCCGTACTGAGATTCCCAGAACGCGTGGCCGAGCAGGGCCACGTCGGGGGCACCTGCGCGCGTGTCTTCGATCCGGAAGCTGCGCCCAAGAACAGGTGTGATGCCATAGGCCTCGAAAAAATCTTCGGAAGCCGAGCCGACGACCAGCCGCTGCGGGACGCCCGTTTCGATGATGAGGGGACTGCCCGTCACTCGTCCTGAGCCGATATGCGCGATGACGGACGACATGTCGCGCCACTTCCGGATGTCGGCAGGAGACGGCGCGAGACTTCCGAAGTGGCCTGGATATGCGACGTAGATCGTGACGAGCTGCTCCGGATGCGGGTACGGCAGCGGATGCAGCAGCGCGGCATCGATGACGCTGAAAAGCGCCGTCGAGAGCCCGATGCCGAGCGCGAGCGTGAGGATCGCGACCGAGGTGAATCCCGGCTGACGCGCGAACTGACGGATCGCATATCGCGCGTCCTGCACGACGGTCTCGACGAACCCGCCGCCGCGCACGTCGTAGCCACGGTCCTGCAGGAGCGCAAGGTTGCCGACGCGCTGGCGCGCGTGGCGAACAGCTTGCTCCGGCGACTCGCCCGACTCTTGATAACCTTCAGCGCGCATGCGGAGATGGAACTGCAGCTCCTCGCGGATTTCGTCGGCGACCGCGTCGCGGTGAACCAGCGCGCGGATGCGCGCGCGGACGATGCGCGGAAACCGCCGGATGTCAGGCATTCATCACGCCCCGCACGGCCAGCGTCAGCCGGTTCCAGCTCGCCGTCTCGGCCGCGAGCTGCGCGCGCCCGGCCCTGGTGAGCTTGTAAAACCTGGCGCGGCGGCCCGTGTCTGTCGTCGACCACTCCGAGGTGAGCCACCCGCGCTGTTCCATCCGGTACAGCGATGGATAGAGCGATCCTTCTTCGACCGTCAGCACCTCGTCCGACAGCTGCTCGATGCGCAGCGCGATGGCGTAGCCATGCAGGGGTTTCGCGTCGAGCGTCTTGAGCACCAGCATGTCGAGCGTGCCATGGAGCTGGTCGCTGTTCGTTTTTTGAGGCCTAGTCATTCTATGCCTTAGACGTTCTATGTATATACCACATTTCGTGGACCGTGGCCCGTGGGTGTGGGCCGTGGGCCGTGTGTATT
>JBOGIZ010000507.1:0-5100 GCA_050747805.1 Vicinamibacterales bacterium
GCTGCATTGTGCTCATCACGACGCACGATCTCGAGGCGATCTATGGACTCGTCGATGGCGCCGTGCTGCTTCGCGGCGGCCGGCTGCTCGACGTGCCGGACGGCGAAGCGCCGCTGCGGGAACGCTACCGGGCAATGGCGTCGTGACGTCGCGTGAGTGAGCGACAGCGAGCGAACCACGCGCACGGAGTGAGCCGGCGAAGCGGCGAGCGAGTGAGGGTGTAGGGGGGTGCGGCGGGGCGAAGCCCCCCGCTGAAGAATGAAGTTCTTTCGATCGGTCTGGCTCGTCACCTGGAAGGACCTGCTCGTCGAATCGCGCAGCAAAGAGATCGTCTTTACGACACTCTTCTTTGCTGTGGCGTGCGTGCTGGTGTTCGCGTTTGGATTCGTGCGCGAGGGAAGGGCAGTGGCCGATGCCGCGGCCGGCATCCTGTGGATTGCGATCGCGTTCTCCGGAACGCTCGCGCTCGGGCGCGCCTTCGAGCGGGAGCGGCAGAGCGAAACGCTGCGAGGATTGATGATCGCGCCGATCGAGCGTCCGGCGCTCTACCTCGGCAAGCTGCTGGCGGTGCTCATCCTGCTTGCGGCCGTCGAGATCGTCGTCGTTCCGCTGGTGAGCTTTCTGTTCCAGGCCGCACTGTTCGATCGGCCGCTGTTGATGCTTGGCCTGCTCGCGTTCGGCACCATCGGTTTCGCGGCCGTCGGGACGCTCTTTGCGGCGATGCTCGTGCGGGCGCGAAGCCGCGACGTGCTGCTGCCGGTGCTGCTCTATCCGATTACGATCCCGGTGATCATCGCCGGCGTCCGCGGCACGGCGGCGCTGCTGCAGGCAGAGCCCGATGTTCCGATGGCGCAGATGTGGCTCTCGATGCTCTTTTTCTTTGACGTGGTTTTCGTGACGCTCGCGCTGTGGACGTTCGAGCCCGTCATGACGGAGTAGGGACCAGAGACAGAGGACGAGGAAGAGGGATGCGGAGAGCGTTTACGCCACTGCTGATCGTCACCGCCGCGATGTTTGCGGCAGCGCCATTTCTGATTGTCGGCGCACCGTACGAATCGACGATGGGCCTCATTCAGAAGATCTTCTACTTCCACGTGAGCGCGGCGATGACGATGTTCGTGGGCGCATTCGTCTGCGGCATCGCGAGCGCGGCGTTCCTCTTCGCGCACAAGAAGAGCGGCGATCGCGTGGCGGTTGCGGCGGCCGAACTGACGTCGATCTTCGGTCTCATCGTGCTCGTCACGGGGCCGATCTGGGCGCGCAAGGCGTGGGGCGTGTGGTGGGTCTGGGATCCGCGCGTCACGTCGACCTTCGTCCTGTGGCTCATCTTCCAGGCCTACCTGCTGTTGAGGCGCTACGGGGGCGCGGGGTCCGATCGACTCGCCGCCGGCGTGGCGCTGTTCGGGATGGCGAACGTGCCCTTCGTGTACTGGTCGGTGAACGTCTGGCGGACGATGCACCCGAAGACGACCGTGATTCCGTCGCTGCAGCCGGGAATGCGCGGGCCGTTCTGGTTCTGCGTGTCGGCGTTCCTGCTGCTGTTCGTGCTGACGCTTTCCGTCAGAGTGGAACTGGAAAAGCGGCGATCGGAGCTGGACGAGCTGTACCTCGCGGTTGAGGAATGATCCGGGAATCCGGACGGAGAGCGCGATGCGAGTTATACGTAACAGAGTGCGCACAGTCGTGAGATCGTCGCGCGTGTGGGTCGCGGCGCTGCTCATCGTGATCGCGTCCGCGGGTTCGCGGCCGGTGTTCGCGCAGCAGCCGCCGCCGAACAAACCCACAGCGGCACAGGACCAGTTCGTGCCGGTCGATCATCCCATGAACCAGCAGGACACGCTGCCGGCGCCGCGAATGCTGGCGGCGGCCTACGCGTTCGTCTGGGTGGCGCTGGCGCTCTATTTGTGGTCGATCCGCCGGCGTCTGACCTCGGTCGAAAAGGAAATCGCCGACGTGAACCGGCGCGTGACGGCGGGAGGCCGCTCGGCATGAACTGGGGGGAGATGTCGGCGGCCCACTTCATCTTCATTCCCGCCGTACTGCTGATCGGGATCGTCATCGGCTGGGTCCTTGGCGGCCGCGCCGCGCAGGACGCCTTTGCGGCAGAGATGCGCCGACGGGAAGAGCGAGCGCAGCGCGAGCAGAGAGCGCGGGCCGGATCTCTCGCAGAGGGCGCAGGATCTCTCGCAGAGGGCGCAAAAAGCAGAGAGCGCTGAGAAAGACACGGAGGGTCGGTCGCGGGACTGACAAGAGCCACGTTGAAACAAGCCGCACTCGGTTCAAAGCGGCTCGTTTCGACGCGGGTCTTGTCAGTCAGGCCCGGCCGAAGGCAGCCGAAGGCCGGCGACGGACCCGTGCTCTGCGCCCTCCGCTCTCCGCGCCCTTTGCGCGAGATCTTCTCCGTGCTCTCGGCTCCTTCCGCGCCCTATCTCCCGAGCGCGAGGCGATTCGCCAGACTCGCCGGCAACCCCGCCGCGAGGATTCGCTGCTGGGCCGCTTCGACCGAATAGGGCACCCTGAACAGCCGCAGCTCCCGCGCCTCATCGTCAAGGATCCCGTAGGCCGCCCGCGGATCGCCGTCGCGCGGCTGACCCACCGATCCCACATTGACGAGATATCGCGCGCCGCGCTGCAGCCGCACGATGACATCGCGATCCGGATCCACCGCTTCGCCCTCGAACGTCCCGTCAACGGCGCGGAAGATGACCGGCAGGTGTGTGTGGCCAAAGAGGCACACGGGACGCGTCATCGCCTGTAGCGCTCTGTAGGCGTCAACCGGATCGAAGATGTAGTGGTCCTCGTCGAACGGCGCGCCGTGGCAGATTTCGGCGAGCGCATCAATCTCGAGCGGCCCGGGCGGCAGTGCGCGGAGATACTCGAGATTGTCCGGGGACAGCTCTTCTCCCGTCCACTGCGCCGCCGCGCGCGCGACATAGTTGAACTGACTGCCGTCATCCAGGCCGCAGGCGGCTTTGTCGTGATTACCGCGGATCACGGCCTCGGGATCGAGCGCGCGGACGCGATCGACGACGGCGTTTGGCTCAGCGCCGTAGCCGACGAGATCGCCGAGCACCAGGACGCGATCCCATTGGTGCGCGGCGGCCGTGAGCGCCGCTTCCAGCGCGTCGATGTTCCCGTGCAGATCGGACAGGACGAGATACCGGCTCATGGGTTGACGGTTATGACCGGAGATCCAGCGCGTCGAGCACGCGTTCGGCAATTTCGTCGGGAGGCGCCGTCGCATCGACGCGAAGCGCCGCGCGCGCATAGGCGGATTGACGGATCACGAACAGCCGCTCGAGCTGCGTGCGATCCGCGGAGAGAGGCCGTCGGCCGTCAGCCGGCAAACGCGCGATGACCGTCGGGAGCGGTACGTCGAGCCAAACGGCGACGCCGTCGAGCGCGATCGCCTGCTGATTGTCCGAATCCATGAACGTGCCGCCGCCGGTGGCGACCACGGCGTGGCGTAAGGGGAGCAGCAGGCGGATGATGTCGCGTTCGACGGCGCGAAAGTACGACTCGCCGCGCTTCGCGAAGATCTCCGCCACCGTCGAGTGTTCGCGCGCCTCGATTAATTCGTCCACGTCCTCGGCTCGCCATCCGAGACGCGCGGCGATCCGGCGCGCCACGGTCGTCTTGCCCGCAGCCATGAAGCCGACGAGGTAGATCTTGTCGATGGGCCGCGCAACGGATCCTGCGATCATCGCGATCCGGCGAGACGCTCCAGCTCGCCGAAAAATCCAGGGTATGAGACCGCGACGGCGTCCGCGCCGGTGATGCGGACCGGACCGCGCGCCCGGCTGCCGGCGATCGCGAACGCCATCGCGAGACGATGGTCGCCCGCCGCATGCGCTTCGCCTCCGGCCGGCGGCCCTCCACTGATGCGGAACCCGTCGTCATATTCGTCGACCGCGACGCCGAGCGCGCGGAATCCGCGCGCGAGCATCGCGATGCGGTCGCTTTCCTTGACGCGTAGTTCGCCCGCGCCGCTGACTTCGAAGGTGACGCCCGGCTGCATCGCGGCAAGCGCGGCGAGCGCTGGAATCTCGTCGATGAGGAGGGGCACCTCATCGCGGTTGATCTCGAACGACCGAGGATCTCCCGCGCGAATGGTCAGACGTCCGATCGGCTCACCGCGCGCCGATCCTTCGGGCGTGCTCTCCACGCACGCGCCGGCCCGTTCGAGCGCCGCGAGGACAGCCGTCCGCGACGGATTCAGTCCGACATCCTCGATGACCAGCTCGGAGCCGGGGGTGCCGGCGGCCAGGGCGAGCCAGAACACGGCCGAGGAGAGATCGCCCGGCACCCGCGCGTCGATGCCGCGGGGCCGCTGTCCGCCGTCCACGCCGACGGCTCGCCCGTCATGACAGACGACGACACCGAACGCCTCGAGCGCCCGCTCCGTATGATCCCGTGTGGGCGAAGACTCGACCACGGACGTGCGGCCGGCGGCGTGCAGGCCCGCCAGCAGCACGGCGCTCTTGACCTGCGCACTGGGGACGTCGGGATGATGCGTGATGCTCGTCAGGGCGCCGCCGTCGATCGTGAGCGGAGGACGTCCGTTTTCAGACCTGATGGATGCGCCCATGCGCGTGAGTGGATCGATGACGCGCCGCATCGGCCGGCGCGACAGCGACGCGTCCCCGCCGAGGACGGTCCGAAACGGATGCGCGGCCGCCAGGCCAGCGAGCAGGCGCATCGACGTGCCGGAGTTCGCGGCATCGATCGGCGCCGTCGGCGCGCGCAGGCCGCCGAGTCCGCGTCCTTCGATTTCAATCACGGCGCCGCGCCGGACCATGACGCCGAGACTTTCGAGGCACGAGAGGGTCGCCTTGCAGTCCGCGCCCGGGGCGTAGTTCTCGATCCGCGAGGTCCCGTCCGCGATCGCGGCGAGCATCGCGTATCGGTGCGAAATAGACTTGTCGCCCGGAACGCGCATGCGGCCGCGGACGATCTCCACCCGCGGCGGCATGACAGCGGCCTTCGTGACGGACATTGAGCGACTATACTGTATTATTCTTGCGCGGCATGATCCCACGCGGCGGCCTCGTCCGGCTGCAGATCCCGAGCGCTTTCGACATGCTGGATGTCGTTCAGGTG
>JBOGIZ010000508.1:0-2649 GCA_050747805.1 Vicinamibacterales bacterium
GTGCTGTCGCTGAACCCGCGCGGCGCGCTGGGATGGTACGCGCGCACGCAGCCTGGATCGTCCACACGTCTCCGCGCAGCCGCGGGCACCGGCATCCGTCCGCCGGACGCGTTCGAAATCGCCTTCACCGATAATCCCGGGCTCAAACCCGAGCGCAGCCGCAGCGTCGAAGCAGGCGTCGATCAGGCGTTCGCGGCAGGACACGGATCGATCGAAGCGACGGCGTTCCACAATTCGTTCGACGACCTGATCGTCGCGACCGGCCCGTTCACGGGCTCGAGCCGCTTTCGCACCGACAACATCTCGAACGCTCAATCGCAAGGCCTTGAAGTCGGCGCCAACGGCCGGACGCGCGCCGCGGGCACCACATTCGACGCGTACGTGACCTACACGCTGCTCAGCACGGAAATCCTCAGCGTCGATCGCTCGAATGCGGCGCCGCCGCCGTTCACCGTCGGCGATCCGCTGTTGCGGCGTCCGCGGAATCAGTGGTCCCTGGATCTCACGGCGAGCCGCGGCCGCGCGACCCTGTGGATGCGCGGGGGCGGACGAAGCCGTGTGCTCGACGTCGAGCCGACGCTCGGCACCTTCGGCGGGCTCTTCTACGCAGCCGGCTATTCGGTCTGGAACGCGGGGGCATCGTGGAGCGCCGGCCGCGGCATCGACGTGTTCGGCCGCGTCGAGAACGTGGCCGACCGGCAATACGAGGAAGTGTTCGGATTTCCGGCGCAAGGCCGGCGGCTCGTCGTCGGCCTTCGCGTGAGCGCCCGGCAACACGGCAAATAACATATGTCTCTGACCGCGAGTGAGGTGACGTTCGCGTACCGCGGTGGCACACCGGTGCTGCGCGGCGTCACACTCACCGTGGCGCCCGGCGACATCACAGGTCTGCTCGGTCCGAACGGATCCGGAAAAACGACACTGTTGCGCCTGCTCGCTGGGACGGAGCGGCCGCAGTCAGGACGCGTGACGCTCGACGGATCGCCGATATCGCGGTTCAGCCGCGCCGAGCTCGCGCGGCGGATCGCCGTGGTGCCGCAGGAGACGCACCTGGCGTTCGATTACACGGTCGCTGAAGTCGCGATGATGGGACGCTACGCGCATCTCCGCCCATTCGAGATCGAGGGGCCGGACGATCTGACGGTCGTCGATGAAAGCCTGTCGGCGACCGGCACGCGCCATCTCAGAGACCGTCCCTTCTCGACGCTGAGCGGCGGCGAAAAGCAGCGCGTCATCATCGCGGCCGCGCTCGCGCAGATTGCCGCGCGGAGCCCGGCGGACCGAGTGCGGGACTCGGGCGTGCTGCTGCTCGACGAACCGACGACCTCGCTGGATGTCGCGTACCAGCTCGACGTCGCGGCGCTGTTGAAACGGTTGCACCGCGAGCGCGGCCTTTCGATCGTCATCTCGACCCACGATCTGAGTCTGGCCGCGACGCTCTGCGAATCGATCACGATGCTCCGCGAGGGCCACGTGGTCGCGTCGGGGCCGGTCCGCCAGGCGCTCACGAAAGACAGCGTCCGCCGCGCGTTCGACATCGATGTCGACCTGCTCGAGCACGCGGGACAGCAGCTCGTCGTACCGGTCGGCCGTGCGCCGCTCGATGGTTCTTCGTCCGGGGTCCGCGCATGACATCGAGCCTTCAGCGACGATTCGTCCGGACCGTCGCGGGCTTCGGGGCACTCGCGCTCGCGAGCGTGGTGCTGGCGCCGCTCGTGGGTTCGGCACACATCAGGATCAGCCGCGCGTTCGACTTCTCCCTGCCGTTCGATCAAAACACCGACGCGCAGATCTTCTTCATCGCGCGTCTGCCGCGCACGCTCGCCGCGGCGATCGTCGGCGGCCTGCTCTCGGCCTCCGGCGTGGTGTTCCAGGCGCTGCTCCGCAATCCGCTCGCATGCCCGTTTACCCTCGGCGTCTCGGCCGGCGCCGCGCTCGGCGCCGTGCTCGCCCTCACGCTCAACTGGTCGCTGCCGGCGCTCGGCGTCCCCGCAGTGCCGGCCGCCGCGTTCGCCGGATCCATCGCGGCCGTCGCGATCGTGTACGGGCTCGCGCGCGCACGGCATCGCGGCCTGTCGACGACGGTGCTGCTGCTCGCGGGAGTCACGCTCAACGCGCTGCTCTCCGCGGTGATCCTGTTCGTGCAGTACCTCACGAGCTTTGCCGATCTGTACCGCACCTTCCGCTGGCTGATCGGCGACCTCGACGTGAGCAGCTATGCCCCGCTCTTTGCGGCCGCGCCCCTCGGCCTCGTCGCACTGATTGCCTTCGCCTGGCTCGCACGGCCGTTGAATCTGCTGGCGCTCGGCACCGAGAGCGCGGAGGCTCGCGGCCTGAATGCCACCGCTGCCCAGCGGACGGCGTTCTTCAGCGCGTCGCTCGCGACCGGCGCGGCCGTCTCGATCGGCGGCCCGATCGGCTTTGTCGGCATCGTCATTCCGCATCTGGTCAGACTGCTCGTCGGATCGGACCATCGGCTCGTGCTGCCGGCGGCGATCCTGTTCGGCGCGGCGTTTCTCGTCGGCTGCGATGTCATCGCGCGGACGATCCTCGCGCCCGTCCAGCTGCCCGTCGGAATTGTCACCGCGGTTATCGGGGGGCCGTTTTTCCTATGGCTGCTGATTCGGAGAGCGTGAAGTGCTGAGAGCA
>JBOGIZ010000509.1:0-4544 GCA_050747805.1 Vicinamibacterales bacterium
TCTATCGAGCGTCGGTCGCCGTCGATCCGCTGGCGCCGCTCGCCGCCGGCGAGCGTGCGTCGGCGATCGTGACGGTGGCGAATACGGGCACCGCGACCTGGCGCGCCGGCGCTGAGGTGAAGACAGGCCACGTCCGCGTTGGCATTCAACTGCTCGACGCCTCGATGCGTCTCGTCGAGCGCGATTTCGCCCGAGGCGGATTCGCCGCTGACATCGCACCGGGCGGATCGGCCACCATCGAGGTGCCGTTTGCCGCCCCCGGCCGCCCCGGCGAGTACGCGTTGAAGTTCGATCTCGTCGCAGAGGGCGTCACATGGTTCGAGCCGGTCGGTTCACCGGTGGAGGTGCTCCGCATTCGGGTGTCTTAATGACGTTGGCGTGAGATGTAAAGCGCGATGCGGGTCCTGGCGCGAACAGCCCCACTTCGTGCTCGGCGCCAAAGGCGCTTGTCACGGGGACGGCGCCTGCGGCGCGAAGCGGGCGGCCCCGTTCGCGCCACCCGCCTGGGCGCTTGACATCCAATTGCAGCATGCCACTGCCGAGACGTTTCACCGTCCAATGACGCGCAGCTCGACGATCGTCCAGGTGGCGTTTGGCGCGTGGGCCGTCTGGCGGATGCGCAGGTATCGCACGTCATCGGCTCGAACCGGGATCGACACAGGAATCTCGCGCGGCGCGCGCACCGCCGCGTCGTAGGTCTCGAGCGCGGTCCCGCCTTCGAAGGCTGCAGTCCAGGAGACCTCGTCGGCTGACACCTCGATTGCCAGCGCTCGCGGATACTGCGCGGCGTATTGTCCGAGACACAGCTCGACTGCGGCGACATGTTTCGGCGCGCCGAGATCGATCGTGATCGTTTCCCCGCCTTGCTGAGAACGGGCATTCCACCTGGTCGCGAGATCGCCGTCGAGTACCGCCCCGATGTCGTGCTGGTTCACCGACGCCGTGATCGAGGCGATCGTTAGCGGCGTCCCGCTTGGAGGCGGCGGCGCGATGCTCGAGGTCCTGGGGATGACGTAGCTCTCCCACGTGTCGCTGGTCGTGCCCGGCCTCGCGTCCGGGACCGATGCGAGGTAGTGTCGCCACGCGCCGTCGGGATCGAGCGCCTTCTGCACCAGAATCTCGATCGGACCCTCCGACGCGAGCCGGTCGAGAATGCGCGGATCGTGCTGATCGAGGAGATCGCGCATGGCCGGATGCTGCGGGGCCTCATACCCGCTGTAGCCGTTGAACACCGGGCGCGCTTGCGGGATCGAGCCGTACATGGTCTCGGTTTCGTTGCCTTGAAGCGGAAGACCGAGGCGCGCGGCCGCCGCATTCGTGGTCACGCGCGGATCTGGCGCGGCCGCGAGCGGCAAGGCGCGCGGCCATCCGTCGATCAACAGTCCGGCTGTCGCGGCGGCGGCGATCCACATCCGGCGCGAGCGCGAATCGATGCGCGCGACGACGAGCGCCGCGACGGCGGCGAGGCAGAGAACGGACATCATCCAGAGACGCGACGGCACGAGCATTTCGTCAAAACCCGGCAGCGGCATCAACAGCGAATAGAGTCCGGGGATTCCAATCGGCCGTCCGAACAGACGCGGCTCCGGTCCGAGTGCGAGCAGCCACATCAGTACGGCGGCGCCCGCATAAAAAAGAGTCAGGTTTCGAAACTGCGCGGATCGAGCGTCAGCTCTGCGATTGACGTCCGCCGGGACGGAGCTGGTCGAAGCCTCTTCGATCGGGCGCCCTTTCGGCCGCTTTTTGAACCGAACCCTCCAGAGAGCCGCCGCAAAGAGCAGCAGGATGGTGATGCCGGGACAGAGCGCCGACTCCTCGCCGGCAACAGCGTGGAGGCCGTGCCACAACAGAGAGTCCGGTGAAGCGGCGAACACACCTGCGAGGTCCGCGCTGTAGTACACCATCTCGATCGAGCTTCGATGAAAGCCGTATCGCTCATGAATGCGAAGATAGCCGATCAGGATCGGCAGCATCAGCACGATCGCGGCCGCCCACCAGACGCCGAGCGTGGCCAGCCGCTTCAGCGGCAGACGGTACGCGAACCACGCCAGCCACAACAGTACGAACAGGCTGAGAAAGAAGAAGTAGTAGCCGCACGAGAGCGCCTGCAGCAGCCAGCTCGCCGCGAAGAGCGCCGCCCATCGGGCGCGTCCGTCGCGAAAAAAGAGATGCAGCGCCGCGATGGCGAGCGGCATCCAATACGACGACAGCAGCTGCAGGTGCTCCAGGTGCGACAAGCGGTAAGGCGCGAACGCGAACGCCGCCGCGGCCACCACGGAGGCGTCGTGGCGCTTCGTCAGCACGAAGCCCA
The DNA here is from genome assembly GCA_050747805.1 of Vicinamibacterales bacterium. Lineage (GTDB taxonomy): Bacteria > Acidobacteriota > Vicinamibacteria > Vicinamibacterales > 2-12-FULL-66-21 > JAICSD01. The sequence goes on from JBOGIZ010000509.1 coordinate 2,312, forward strand.
AGGCGTACGCGCCCATCGCGCTCAGCACATAGCTCAGAACGAACGCGACGTTGTACGCCAGCAGCGGATCGTGCGTGAGCAGGATGATCGGCGCGGTGATCGGCGCAAGGCCGAGGAAGCTCTCGGAAAAGGCGAGTGCTCCCGTCGATGGAAAGAACGCGGGCGCGTTCCACCACGCGTGCGTCAACGGCACCGCTTTCGTCGACCACCACAGGATCCACGCGACCAGCAGTGGATCGCCGCGATCGTGGGGTACTGCGGACGAGAGGTGTTCGACGAGCGGCCAGGTGTACGCGACCGATGCGGCGAGCGCGGCGATCGCGGCGAGGAGCGCCGGCCGCCATCTGACCGACTGGCGCATCACGTCGTGAGGATCACCTTGCCGATGTTCGCGCGATCCTGGATGAACCGGTGCGCGTCGGCGGCGCGCTCGAGGGGAAACGTCCGCGCGATCACGGGCCGCACCCGTCCGGCCGCCAGTTCGGTCATGATCAGGTCCATGATCGGCTGCAGGACGCGGCGCTCTTCCCAGAGGTGCCCTACGTTCAACCCGAACACGCCGCGGTTGCGGTTGATGAGCGAGAGCGGATTGAACGACCGCATCGCCCACCACGCCCGGACGACCCGGCCGAGCCGTCGGCGCTCCGACGCCATCGACGAGACGCCGAGCATGACGAGGCGGCCGAGCGGCGCCAGCATGCGATAACTCTCCTGAAAACTCGGGCCCCCGATCGGATCGAGTACCACGTCGACGCCGCGTCCGCCCGTCAGCTTCGCGATTTCGGCGCTGACGTCGGCGTGCCGATAGTCGATCGCGTGCGCCACGCCAAAGCTTCGAAGCGCGTCGTGCTTGCCTGCCGAAGCGGTGCCATATACGATCGCGCGCCGCAGCCCTGCCAGTTGCGTGGCGGCGATCCCGAGTCCGCCGCCGGCATTGTGCACGAGGACAGTCTCGCCGGCTCGAAGCGCCGCGAGCCGATACAGCGCGAGCGCGGCCGTGAGGTACGTGACGGGGACGGACGCCGCTTCCGCATCGCTCAGCGTCTCCGACGTCGCGAACACGTGCGAGGCAGGCACCACGACGACGTCGGCATAGCCGCCGAAGCGCGTGAGCGCGACGACGCGGTCTCCGTCGTGGAAGGTCGTGACGCCGTCGCCGTGCGCATCGATCACGCCGGCGACTTCATATCCCACGACGACCGGAGGAGGAGGCGCATCGGGATACAGACCGATTCTGGCGAGGACGTCCGCGAAATTGACGCCGGACGCGCGCACCCGGATGCGGACTTCACCAGGCCCCGGCACCGGATCGGGCGCCTCACGCAGCTCGAGTACCTCCGGACCGCCGCGGCGCGCGATCACCATCTGACGCATGGCAATGCTGCGCAGCGTACACCAGTTGCCAGTTGCCGGTAACCGGTTACTGGTTACGAGGACTGCTATCGGCCGCTGATCAGCGCGAGGAGCGCTTTCTGCACGTGGAGACGATTCTCTGCCTGATCGAAGACCACCGACGCCGCCGAATCCATCACCTCGTCGGTCACTTCGTCGCCGCGGTGGGCGGGCAGGCAGTGCATGAACAGCGCGTGCGCCGGCGCGTGCGACATCAAGCGAGCGTTCACCTGGAACGAGGCAAACGCGGCGCGCCGGGCGTCCGATTCGGCTTCCTGGCCCATGGAGATCCACACGTCGGTGTAGACCGCGTCGGCGGACGCGACCGCCGCGACAGGATCGTGCGTCACCGACACGCCACCGCCGAACCGGGCGATGCCGGCGACCGTGTCGCAGACCGCGTGTGACAGTTCGAATCCGCGCGGAGAAGCGACGATGACGGTGCCGCCAAGCATCGCGGCGGCCTGCGCGAGCGACGCCGCCACGTTGTTGCCGTCGCCGACAAACGCGATGGTGCGGCCCGACAGCGTGCCCCACCGTTCGAGCAGCGTCAGGCAATCGGCGAGCGCCTGACACGGGTGTTCCTCGTCGGTCAGCGCGTTGACGACGCGGAGCCGCGGCGCGGCCGATGCGAACGCCTCGAGGCGCGTCTGAGCGAACGTGCGCATCACGGCGCCGAACACCAACCGTTCCAGATTGCGCGCGACATCCTCGATAGGTTCGCGGCCGCCGAATGCCACATCGGCGGGCGGCTCGATCACGTCGCCGCCGAGCTCGCGCACAGCGATCATGAACGTCGAGCGGGTGCGCAGCGAGGGCTTTTCGAACAGCAGCGCCACGT